>DAIDJK010000233.1 GCA_027450225.1 Bryobacterales bacterium
AGCATCCAAACCAAACTGCTGCCCGCAGGTCATAATGATTGAACTGGAGAATCGTCATGGCTCATATCATCGGCTCCCGGTGTGTTTTGGCGGTGCGGGATTTGGAGATATCCACTGCCTGGTACAGGGACGTCCTGGGCTTCACCAAAGATCCGGTCGATGCCGCCGGGTGGAGCTTTCTCACCCGCGATAACTTCCGCATCATGCTGGGCGAGTGTCGTGATGAGAAGCCCGCGAGCGAACTCGGGAATCACTCATACTTCGCATACTGGCACATCGACAATGTCGATCACTTTTACCAGGAAATCGTCGCAAAAGGGGCTTTAACGACATCTGCGCCCTCCGACAAGCCCTGGGGCCTGCGGGAATTTACCATGCGTACTCCCGATGGCCACCGCATCACGTGCGGCCAGCAGCTGCATCGCTGACCTGCAGCCGCCGTAGCGCCCACCGGACCGGTCGAGACTCATCCGGAACACAACTGGTCACCGAACAAAAACTTCGCGCCCCCGCGCGCTTCCAACCCTCACTTGAACGCATCCTTCAGCACGCGCCCAAAGTCCAGCTTGAACGACGGCTTCCCCCGCGTTCCCCCGATATTCACCGGCAGCACCGTCCCCGCGCCGTCGTGCCGGAAAATCGGATCGATCGGCTTCAGGAAAATCCGCTTCACCCCCGTCGTCATCTGGGACACCGTGGCCTCCAGCTTCGCCTGTCCCGTCATGTCGATGTCCCCGGTGCGGATCGCATACGTCCCGTGCAGCGCAATCGCCGCCCCCGGTATGTCGAACCGGAACGCCGGCAGGATGATTCGCCCCCCCTGCATCCGGAAACGCCCGGAGAGGTCCGCCGTCACCGTCTCGTTGTCGGACGCCTTCGGCTTTCCCAGCGCATGGTTGCTCAGGCTCGCCAGCTTCCGGTCCACGTCCTGGCTCGTGAAATGAATCCCGGCCATGTCGAATGACCCGTTCAGTTCCAGCCGGTTCACCACCTCCGCTTCCCCCGGCGGGATCGTCACATGCGCCCGGAACGCGATCCCGCCCGTCATCGGCGGCGTTCCTTCCATCGCCAGCTCCAGGAAATCCTGAATCCGGTCACCCGCTCCGCTCGCCTCCAGCGCGATCGTCTTGTGCTCTTCCAGCGCGTGCCGCTCGATCGTTCCCGAAACATCGAACCGGGACCGGCCCAGCGTAGCCCGCACCGGATGCAGCGTCGTATTTCCGTTCGTTCCGTCCACCGTCGCGCTGAACGTCGTGTGCAGCGGCATCTCGCGATGCGCGTTCGTCAGCGCGAAGTTCGGCGCGTCCGCCGCGCCGTTCACTTCGATTCGGTCCAGTTCTCCCATATACTTACCGTCCGAAGACAACGTGCCGGAGATACCGTGGAAGACGCCGAGATCGGCGTCCCGGAACGTATAGTCCCCGGCCACCGGCGTCTGGCTCGGTTCGTCCAGATTCCACGGCCCGAACCGGCCGTCGGTATGGATGAAGCCGGGCGGTTTGGGATTGGTCAGCTTCGCATGAAACGTCATCGCCTGGTGGAGTCCCGCGTCGTGCAGCGTCAGTTCGCGGATGTCGAAATCGAGCGGCTCTTTCGCGGGGTCTTTGGGCAGTGTTTCGAGCGTCGTGCCGTCCGCGATCACTTCTTCGAGCAGCAGCGCATCGTCCCCGGCTTTCGCGCTCCTGCCGGATGCGGCGGGCGCAGTCTTCGCCCCGCCATGCGGCGGCACGTGGATCTGCAGGCCTTCCAGCCGCAGCCGCCGGATTCGCCGGGGAGTTCGGAAAAAGCCGATCAGCCGCGTCTCCACCGTGAAACGGCGAATCGACATCAGCGGCGGCATATCCGGATGCCCCTTCAGCCGGAACGTCAGGTTTTCACCCGTCGCCTTCACCGTCGGGAACAGCGAGATGTTGAGCGATCCCAGCGTCACGTCGCTGTGATACTGCCGGCGCAGGGCATTGATCGTGTATTCGCGCGCCATCGGCTGGAAGCGCGCAATCGCCACCCCGATCGCGATGGCGAGAACCAGCAGGGTCGCGCCAGAAACAAGCAGCGTAATTCGGACCGGCCGCGAAAGCGTCACGCTCGCCGTCCATCGCAGATCGGCTGCCGTTCAGCGGGATGTCTCGAACGGATTCGCCCCGAAAACGGGCGCCGCCTGTATCAGTTGTTACGAACGCCCGGCGATGCCCGCCGCCGCGCCGCCGCATGCGCCCCCGGAAGCGGGCCGCTCGTGTTCAGAAAGGCTTCCAGTTGCGCCTCCGGTACGTTCAGCGCCAGATTCACCGCGCTCCCGTCCGTCGTCACCTGCAGTGACTGCAGCAGTTGCGCCGCTGCCGCCGCCTGCGTGTTCGCCGCCGAATTCGACGTCACCATCGTCGCGATCAGCCGGATCACGTCGCCGAGCGCGCTCGCGTTCTGTGGCGAGTTCGCCACCGCCTGGCCCGTCACCGCCACCGTCTGGTCATTGAACTTCACGCCGCCGCTCGCCGACTGCACGTCGGCCAGTATCGTCGTCACCTGGTTCGCCGGCAGGTTCGCCGTTCCGGCGGGTAAAAGCGACGTCGGCGACGTCGTCGTCAGGGACCATGCGTCATTCGCCTCGCTCAGCGTTTGCGCCTGGCTCGCGATCGCCGCGTCGATCGGCGCCGGGTTCGTCTGCCGGTCGATCGCCGCTTTCACCGATGCCGCATCCCCCGCAATCGCGATCGTGCCGTTCAGAAACGCCACCGCGCCATTGTCCTTGGCGTCGGTGGGAACCAGGAGCGTGGCTCCGTTGTAAGTCTGCACCTGGCTTTTTCCATTCGCGGTCGCCGCCGCCGTGATCTTCGTCACGTCGAAATTGCCCCGCGCCAGCACCAGACCCGTTTTCGAGCCCTGCTGCGCCGGGCTGGCCGCCAGAATCTCGATCAGATCCTGCCGCGGATCGAACCCCGTCAGCCCGATCAGATTCTGCAGACCCTGATCGCCCGCCGGGATATGGTTCAGCATGTACTGGCCAAACGCGGAATTCTTCGCCGTCGTCACATTCACTCCGGCGAGTACTTTGGCGTCCGGCATCACCAGACCCAGAAGCTGTTGATCGACTGCGAAGGCTGGCGCGACGGCCGCCAGGAAGACGGCGAGCACGGTGGTTTGCCGCATAAAGTTCCTCTCTCGAATGTTAACGCAGTTGCCCGGCGGGGAGTTCGCGGTTATTTTGCACGCGTTAATCTTTGGGATCGATGCGGAAGTCGTCGAACGAAGCCACCGTCGAGCCTTTCGTCCACACGCCGGTCTTCCCGCCCACCGGCGCCGCATCGTCCTGCGCCTCGAAAAGCTGGCGGTTGCCCAGCATCACGCGGAACCGTTTTCCGCGGAAAACGATCTTCCCCAGGTACCACACGCCGGGGCGGATATCGTGATCCACGCCGTAGGTGCCCGGTTTGGAATGGCTGGCCTGAATTGGTTCGGCTTTTCCACCCTCCACGTGGAACAGCATCACGTTATGCTGGTCCGCGCTGAAATGCAGCAGATAGTAGTTGTCGGGATCGTGGTACCGGAGCACCAGTCCGGCGGTCCTCGCGCCATGCCCCGGATGGATGCGGAACTTCACGCTGAGATCGCCATCCCGGCAGAAGACTCTTTCGAAGATCGCCAGGTTGAACTCATACCGCGCGCCGCCGTCGGAAACCTGGGAAAGGACGTTGGGTTTGCTTGGCGCGGCCGGGTCCCGCCGCACCAGCCATTCCGCCGCCGGCCCGGGGTGGGTTTGCGTCGCGCTCCAGTAGCGCGGAAGACGGCCCGCCGGGTCGTGGTCGAAGTTGACATTTTCCGCGGCCAGACCGAAAAAGCTCAATAGCGCGAATGCCAGGTACGCGGAACGTCCCAAACCTCCAGTTTAGGAGGGCCGGGGTGCTAATCTCCCGAATGAAGCGAATGGACGCGGCTATCATCCTGAAAACATGATTCTGAAAATCCGGCAGACCGGCGACCTGGTTTTGCGCCGTCCCGCCCGCAGCCTCACGCCCGCGGAGATCCTGAGCGCCCCCGTCGCGAACCTGATCGCGGTCATGCGGGACACCATGCGGGACGCCCCCGGAGTGGGGCTGGCCGCGCCCCAGGTCGGCCTGGGCGTGCAACTGGCGGTGATTGAAGATACTGCGGAATACATTTCCCGGCTGCCTCCCGGCCAGGCCGCCGAACGCCGCCGGGAGCCTGTTCCATTCCACGTGATCGTCAACCCGGTGCTCACCGTGGAGGATGCCGACGAGCTGCATTTCTTCGAGGGCTGCCTCAGCGTGGCGGGCTTCACGGCGGTGGTGCCGCGCGCGCTCGCCGTCCGCGTGGATTGCCTCAACGAGCGCGCCGAGCCGGTCACCATCCGCGCCCAGGGCTGGTACGCCCGGATTCTGCAGCATGAGATTGATCATCTGCATGCGCGCCTGTATATCGACCGCATGGATCCCCGGTCCTTCATGACTCTCGACGCCTTCAACCGCCACTGGAAAGACCTGTCGACCGCGGATTTCCTGCGCGTCCTCGACGCTCCCCCGGAAAACGCGGAGCCCGCGCATGAGTGACTTCCGCGCCGCCATCGAAACCTATATCGCGCGCGAAGCCCGGCCGGTGGAGAAGTTCGGCCATCAGCCGCGGCTCTATGCGCTGGCGGTCCGGGTCGGCGAGGGTCTGGAGTACGACGACGACGTGGTGTTCGCCGCCGCCTGGCTGCACGATCTTGGCGTTTTCTTTGGCCACCGCCCGGAAAATCCCCAGGAACTCGCCCGCTGGGACAACGTGAAATACGCCGCGGAGCGCGCGCCCGCCGTGCTGGCCGAATGCGGCTTCCCGGCGGACAAAGCGAACGCCGTGGTCGAAGCCATCCGGGCGCATCTCCCCACGGCCGAACCTTCGACGATGGAAGGCACAATCCTGCGCGACGCCGATATCCTCGAGCAGTTGGGAGCGATTGCCGTACTCCGGACCGGGTGCAAGGTGGGCCGGGATACGCGCTTCGCCACGTTCACACAGGTGGCCGAATCGCTGCGATCCGCCCTGCTGAAGCTGCCGCCTCTGCTGAAACTCGAGACATCCCGCACGCTGGCGCAGCCGAAGATCGTGGCGCTCGAGATGTTCCTCACCTCCCTCGAACGCGAAGCGCAGCCGGCGCTCTACTGATAGTACGATCGAAGAAATGCGGCGGGTGTGCGCGACATGGCTGGCACTGCTGATCGGCTTCTGGCTGATGGCGCCGGCTATTCCGGCGTACATTTCGTCCACGCTGCCGGCCTGCTGCCGCCCCGGCGGGAAACACCATTGCACGATGGCGGGTACGCCGGCTCCGGACCATGGTCCGGCATTCGGCGCGGCGGCGGACCGCTGCCCGTTCGCGCCCGTGGTGGCCGGTTCGGTTCCGAACGCCATCGGCACGCAGCCTCCCGCGGCGCTGCCGCGCCCCGCGGTGCGCAATCTGGCGCGCTCGCTTGCCGCCATTACTGCTCCGGAAGATTCGTATTCGAGACTTTTCCGCGTTCGCGGTCCTCCTTCTCCCCTCGCCTGATTTCCGCCT
>DAIDJK010000234.1 GCA_027450225.1 Bryobacterales bacterium
CCGCGGCGGTGAGCGGGTCGCTTTCGGCGCGCTGCCGCATGTCCTGCAGCATGTGCGCCGCGTTGTCCAGTTCCGCGGTTTCGCGCGCGCTCACATCCATCGCGCGGAGTTCGTGGATCTGGTCCGCGCACTGTTCGATACCGCGGCCAAGACGCTCCCACGCGGCATCGCAGGCGAGTACCACGCTCTTCACGTTGTCGAACGCCTGCGCCATGGAATTCAGAAGCTGCTCCGGCGCGATGCATTCGGTGTTTTCGACGCCGCTGAGCAGCGTCCGCTGGCCGAGCGGGATCGCGACCGGCGGCAGGCGAATGGACGCCGTGCGCAGAATCTGCTCAATTTCGCGCTGCTTCTCCTCGGCTCCGAAGATCGCCGGCATGTTGCGGCGAATCGTTTCGGCGCGACTGATGGTGTGCTGAAGAAGGTCGAAATACTGGACGAGAAGGCTGACGGTTTTGAGCGCCGGTTCGACGCGCGCGGCGCTGTCGCCGGTGAGCGCGGCGCGAGGCACGCCGTTGGTTCCCGCGAGACGCTCGTAAGCGGGAAGCCCCTGCAGGTCGACGAGATTCTGGGCCGCGGCGGCCAGCCGCGAGTTCCAGCGCTCCAGCGCTTCGTCGATTTCGCGAATGGTCATCATGGTTTCAGGAAACTCGAAAATGCCGGCGGCACGAAAGAGGGGTCGCTGGCTTCGGCCACCGCGAGGCGGATTTGCGTTTCGATGGTTTCAAGCGCCACCGGCGGACGGTATTGATCGAGGCATTCGGAAAGGGCGGCGGCCGGCTCGATCGATTTCGTTCGCATCAGCCGGTAGGTTTTTACCGCGATCGTCTCGGCGGCGCCGGGAGTGAGCAGCAGCGGGACCTTCGGCGCGAGCGCGTCGAAATTGTCCGGTGAAATCTCGATGCCGCGGGAACGGCAGAGGAAGCGGATCAGATCGAAGCTTTCCCGCGCGTCGGAGGTGGGCAGCAGAGGAATTTTTACATCCACGCGGCCGGGGCGCTTGAGATCGACTTCGATCAGATCGGGCCGGCTGGAGGCGAGCACCCAGATGATGCGGCCGCGGCTTTCGCTCGAGCCCATTTCCTCCGCGATCATGGAATAGACGCGGCCCGAGACGCCCGAATCGCCGCCCGATTCGCGCTTGCCGAGAGACTGGTCGGCTTCATCGATGAACACGTAGCAGCGGCCCAGCGCGCGCAGCAGGCGGAAGATGCGTTCGAGATTGCCTTCCGTGCTGCCGACCCATTTATCGCGGAAATTGCCGAATTTGACGACCGGCACGCCCGCTTCTCCGGCCAGGCATTCCACGGTGAAACTCTTGCCCGTTCCGACCGGGCCGCAGAGCAGATACCCTTTCGGGAGCGCGGCGACATCCCCCTTTTCCCAGAGCGCGATATCCTGCCGCAGCCATGCTTTGATCGCGTCCGCGCCGGAGATCGCATCCAGCGTTTTTTTCGATTCGACGAACTCGATGAGCCCGCGGCAATCGGCCTCCACGATTTCCTTTTTGATGCCAGCCAGATCGGACGCGGTGAGTTCCTGCGCCGCGTGATGCTTTTCCTTGATCAGTTTCTCGGCCGCCGCGAGAGTTGCGCCGGCCAGCGCGCCGGCGACGGTTTCCGCCGTCTGGCCGCCGCCGGCGAGCGGCTTCGGGTATCGATCCGAGAGCACGCTGAACGCCGCAGTGAGATCGGCCGGCGAGGGCAGGGAAATCTGGGCCTGGTGGGCTCGCGGATTACGTGTGAGCAGCGGGTGGACGTCGTTCAGGTTCTCGGCCACCAGAAATGTGGCAAGCGGGTGATCGGCCAGAGCGCCATCCGCCGCCCAGTCGCGAATCAGCGTGACGATTGCGCCGAGATCGTAATCCATGCCGCCCCGCAGCGGAGGCGCAATCATACCGACGCCCTTCACCAGACACGCGATCTGCACGGACTCGCGGTTCAGGCGCGCCAGGTTGGCGGAATACCGGAAATAGTGGGTGAGGAACTCGATGGCCGCGCGCGGCTGCTTGGAAACTTCCGTGCCCGATTTCGCGGTGGGCCATTTCGCGAATGTCTGGCCGCCCTTTTCGACGCGAACGCCGTTGCCGAGATCGTAGCTGAGCACCACGTCGAAGCCCGGCAGCAGCGTTTCGAGCAGGAAGTCGGTGAGCGAACCGATCCGCGCGGGCGGACCGGGAATCACGATCCGGTCTTCCACGTTGCCGTAAATCAGAAACTGGCTGGCGCTGTTGCTTTCATAGGCATCGACAAGTTCTTTTGCCCAGCCCGGAAGGTTCACGGCCGGCGCGGCCGCCGGAGATACGCCAACAGCAGGGAACGTCATGGAATGGCAACCGCGCTATTCCCGGGCGGCGGCCGGACCCATGGTCTTGCGCGCGGTCTCGGGCGCCTCGATCTGGCCTGCCACCGGAGCGGGCCCGGGCAGCGCGATGCCCTCGCGCGCTGCGAAATCGGCAAGCGCCTGGTCTGCCAGAGCTTTCTGTTCGGCTTCCCGGACGTGCAGGGTCGAAACATCCAGATTGCCTTGGGCGACGCGTACCCGGCCACTCGCCTTCGAGCGCTCTTCCTCCACCATGGATTCGAGCCGCTGCAGGGTGTCGCCCGTGCCGCCGATGTTCGTAATCATGCCGGAAGCGGTTTCCGTCAGATCCGCCAGCGCGCGCTTGGTCTTCAGATCGCTGATGTTCGCTTTGATCGATTCGATCTTGCTCTTCGCATTCGCGACGGCGACATCGCGCGAGCGGACCAGATCCTTATATGTAGTCTCGGCCTGCTCGAGTTGTTTCTTGTTTTCGTCGAGTTCGCGCTCGACGGTCTGGAGACGCAGGGCGTATTGCCCGGCGGCGTCGCGGTTGCCGACCCGCAGGTGAGCGGCGGTCTTCGCGCGAATATCCGACTGATCGGACTGCAGCTTTTTCACCTGGGACATGAGGCGCTCGCACAGCGCCGCGTGCGAGATGAGGCCCTGGTTGTAACTCGCGATCTGCTTGCGAAGGTTGTCCGTTTCGACTTCGAGCAGGGCTTCCGGGTTTCTGCGCTCGATTCCCGAGATGAAAAGACTGAAGAAGCCACGAAACAGATTCGAGATTCTGCCTGCCATTGGTCCTCGTTGTCCTGCTTTCGTTATCCGCTTTCGCTTGCAAGTGCTTGAGCGAAAACACCGATATTATCCCAAACGCAACGGAGGGGAAATTTGTTCGGTGAACCGAACAGAGGCCGGCAACGCTGTTACGCCGCCGCGGGAACCGGGGAATAGTGCAGCGGCATCAGTTGATCCGCGCGCAATTCGGGCATCGAGTACGTGCGACCGTGATCGTCTGAAAACTCGACGAGATAAACACCGGGAGCTATGTTCTCGACCACAGTTCCAACCTGGCCGCGGACCAGCCCCGCCGGAAGCAGATCTTCGGTGACTGCGACCACTGAAAGGAGTGGAATCGGCGTCATGTCAGCCCTTTCTTCATAATACGTAGCAGGTCGTCCGGCGCGGGACGCTTTCGTTCTGGAGAACGATCCAGAGACTACGGATTGACGCCATCCTGCCAGCGTGCGTCATCTCAAAGTCAATTCGATACTGATCGCCAAAAGCGCCGGAATCGTGAGGCAAGACGTTGTCACCTCGCGCGGCGCGGAGGAGTTCATCTCTCAGCGAAGCCGCATCCGCCGCCGTTAATTCGAGCGCGGCTCTGAAAACCCGGGCCTTGTGCCGT
>DAIDJK010000235.1 GCA_027450225.1 Bryobacterales bacterium
GCATCCGCTTTCCTTATTACGTGAAACTGGTGCTCACGAACCCGTTCCCGCGCATTCAGGTGACGGCGAGGCTGGGGCGCGCCGAAGCCGTGTACGTGGGACCCTTCCGCAACCGCTCGACTGCGGCCGCCTTCGAAGCGCAGTGCCTCGATCTTTTCCAGCTTCGCCGGTGCGAGGAAGATCTGGTACCGCATCCTGACCATCCCGGCTGTATGTACGGCGAGATGGGTAAGTGCCTTCGGCCATGCCAGGCCGCCGTGGGGCCGGAAGAGTATCGCGCGGAAGCGAGGCGCGTAGAGGATTTTCTTCGCAGCGGCGGCCGTTCGCTGCTCGAACCAGCCGCCAACGCGCGCGAGCGGCTGAGCGCCGATCTGGATTTCGAAGGCGCCTCGCTGATGCATGAGCGGTGCAGGCGAATTGAAGAAGTGGTCGGTGCGCGGGATGAGATGGCGCGCGACGTGGATCGGCTTCACGCCGTGGCCGTGCTTCCATCCGCCGCAGAGCAGGCAATCGAGCTCGGATGGGTGCGCGGCGGGCGCTGGCTGGGATTGACGCGGCTCGAACTCGAATCGCGCGACGGGAATCCGGTTTCGCTGGATGCGCGGCTGCGGGAACTCGCGCAGTCCGTGAAAGGGCAGCCCGCGCCGAAATCGACGCGTATGGAGGAACTCGCCATCCTCTCGCGCTGGTTCTACTCGACGTGGCGCGATGGCGAAATGCTGATTTTCGACGAATGGGACAAGCTGCCCTGGCGCAAGCTCGTGAACGCGATTTCGAGAGTCGCGGCGGGCGAACGGAAAAGGCAGACGACGTGAATCCCGAAAGCCCGCTCCTGATCTTCGACGGCGAGTGTTCGTTCTGCCGCAGGTGGGTGGACTTCTGGCGCAAACTGACCGGCGATTCGGTGGATTACGCGGCTTATCAGAGTGGCGCAGCCGAAGCGCACCGGATTCCATTGGATGAGGCGCGCGCGCGCGTCCAGTATCTTGCCGGAAACGGGCGTTTTCAGGGCGCCGCGGCCGTGTTCGAATTGCTCTCGCGCATCCGCGCGTATGCGTGGCTCGCATGGGCGTACCGGCGCGTGCCCGGCTTCGCAGCAATTTCGGAGGCGATCTATTCGTTGGTTGCTGCGCATCGCGATGCCGCGAACCGCTTCACGCGGCTGCTGTGGGGAAAGTCCGTCGAACCGCCCTCGTACGCGATTTCCACCGCGATCTTTGCCCGCGCCATCGCCGCGATCTACGCCATCGCATTTGCTTCCTTCGGCATGCAGGTGCGGGGGCTGATTGGCTCAGACGGAATACTGCCCGCAGGCGATTTTCTTGGCGCGGTCCGCGCGAGCTACGGCAGCGGAGTTTTCTGGAAGCTGCCGACGCTCTTCTGGTGGGCGCACAGCGATTTCACTCTGCTCTCGATTGCGTGGGGCGGATTCACGATTGCACTGGTCACCGCAATTTCGCGCCGCCCCGAGGGCGGTTACGCGAAGGTCGCGTTTGCGCTGCTCTGGTTCTACTATCTTTCGCTCGTGATGGTGGGCCAGGTGTTCATGTCTTACCAGTGGGATCTGCTGCTGCTGGAAGCCGGTTTTCTCACCATCTTTCTCCGCGCCGCATGGACGCGCGTGTGGCTTTTCCAGTGGCTGATCTTCCGCCTGATGCTCGAATCGGGTCTCGTGAAGCTTCAGAGCGGCGACCCGGCATGGCGCAATCTCACCGCTCTCGCCTATCATTACCAGACGCAACCGCTTCCCACTCCGCTCGCCTGGTATATGTTCAAGCTGCCGCTCGATTTCCAGAAGGCCTCCACCATCTTCACGTTTGTGGTTGAACTCGGGCTGCCATTCCTGATGTTCGGACCCCGCCGGTTGAAACAGATCGCGGCATTCGGAACGATTCTCCTGCAATCGCTCATCTTCCTCACCGGCAACTATACTTTCTTCAACCTGCTCGCGATCGCGCTCAGCCTGTTTCTGCTGGATGACGCATTCTGGCTCCGCCTGTTTCGAAAGCCGGCTCCAGCGCGACCCGTGGTCACGAACGTGAACCGCTACGTCTCCGCTTCGTTGTTCGTACTGATCATGTTTCTTTCAACGACCGAACTGATGGCAATGTTCGGAACCGTTCCACGCCCGGTCCGCCGTGTCACCGACGCTTTCGCTCCCTTTGGAATCGTGAACGGCTACGGCCTTTTCGCCGTTATGACCACCACTCGCCCGGAGATCGAAATCGAAGGCTCGAGCGACGGGACGAACTGGGAACCATATACCTTCCGTTACAAAGCCGGTCCGCTGAATCGCGCGCCGTCCTGGATCGAGCCCTTCCAGCCACGGCTCGACTGGCAGATGTGGTTTGCCGCTCTCGGCAGCTATCGCGAGAATCCCTGGTTTCTCCGCTTCATCCTGAAGTTGCTCGAAGGCTCCAAACCCGTGGTTGCGCTGATGGACCGCGATCCTTTCTTCGGCGCCGCGCCGGTCTACATCCGGGCGCAGATATATGAGTACCGTTTCACCACCTTCGAAGAGCGCCGGAAGACCGGCAACTGGTGGCGCCGCGAGCTTCGAGGTACGTATCTGCCGCAGGTGAGCCTGAAACACTGACCGTAAGTGTTCACACGCAGGCGCAACATAAATTGTTCTTCCTACGACATTCGCCTTAGGTACTGGAGCTAATGACCGGATAGCACGACTTGCTACGCTGCACCTCGTGCCTCGGAATCCTTATGGCTTTCTTATGATCTTCACGCTGGCTGCTACGTGCGGATTTGCGGGCGGCAACGGCCCTGCCGTGAGCGCCGTGGTCAGTTCGGCGTCTCTGAAAGCGCCCATCGCGCCCGGTTCGTTTATTACGATCTTCGGCTCAAACCTCTCCACCACAACCCGCTTGTGGCAGACCTCCGATTTCGGCCCGGGCGGCTGGTTGCCGCGAAGTCTTGACGGGGTGTCGGTCCAGATCGGAGGGGAGAGCGCAGCCGTGGAATTCGTCAGTCCGGGTCAGATCAACGCGGTCGTCCCGGCCGATCTGCCGCCCGGCAGCGCATCGGTTATTGTTCGTACGGGCGCAGTGACAAGTCAGCCTGAAGCCGTTACGGTGGCAGCCGTTGCTCCCGGATTGTTCGTTCTTCCGCCATACGGCGGCAGGTACGTTGCCGCCGACGTGCAAACCGGGACTGGCGCGATTACGCCCGCCGGATCTCAGGCCGTCAATGCCGGCGCGAATC
>DAIDJK010000236.1 GCA_027450225.1 Bryobacterales bacterium
AACCCAGGTAAGCGGCGAGAACGCCGCTCGCGCAGGAATCGTTCCAGGGAATCTCGGGAATATAGGAGATCGCCGAGGCGTAGGTCACGGAGTTCGAAGCGCTCCAGTAGGAATTCGCGGTTCCAAGGTACGTGTCCTCGAAATCGGTTCCGCCGACGGCCACGTTGTTTGGCGTCGAGGCCCAGCCGCTTACGCCGATGCCGTGCGTAGCGCCCGCAGCGCCGGCATCGCAACTCGCCGCGCCTTCGTCCCCGGCCGCGACGAATACGGAAATTCCCTCGGCTGCCGCCTGCGCATAGATCGCGTTGAACGCCTCGTTCTGCGCCGCGCCGTTCATGGTTTCGCACTCTCCGTAGCTCACGCTCCAGATGGCCGGAGGATTGGGCTGGCTGAGCAGGTTCTGCATGGCGATCAGGCCGCCGAACGTGGTTTGAGTGGACTGGCACGCGGCGAGCATGATCGTCGCGCCGGGCGCGGCCGCGCTCGCCCATTCCACGTCCAGCGCCGCCTCGCCGTCATCGCCATGCGCAAGACCCGGCATGGAACAGTTGTTCGCGCCGGAAGCAGGCGAAGGCTGCATTATTGTCAGGCTGCCGGAAGTATAGGCCGCCAGACCGAATGCATTGCGAAACGTGTTCCAGTCCGAGGTCCGGAAGAGAACCGCGTCTTCGATCACGGCAATCGTCTGTCCCTTGCCCGTGATGCCGGCCTCGAAGAGCGGAGTGAAATCGTAGATCACCGCGAGATCGCCAGGCGTGACCAGTTGCGCGGCCGTCGCGCCCGTCCCGCTCGTATACTGCGCCCGCTTGCGGCGCATCGGGCGTGGAGAGAAATCGTGCAGCGAAACCACTCCCGCAACGGCCGGCGCAAGCGCTGCGGGGATTTGCGGATCGCTCATGTTGGCGATGTGCCGCTCCCCGTTCACGTCCAGATAGTGAATTTCAGTATGCAGGGCCTGGCGAACCTGGGCGGCGGTTCCGGAGAAATCGATCGCGGTTCCGCCGGACGCGATGGAGTGGACAGTGAACCCATGCGACTCCAGCCACGCTTTCACGATGCTCTGGTCCGCCGCCGATGCTCCGAACTGCGCGCCGAATTCGGCAGCCGTCATCCAGCGATGAAACTCGGGCGATGCCGGATCGTGCAATGCGGCGATCTTCTGCTCGAGGGATCGCTCAGTCTCAGGCGCGCGATGAAACTGCAGGATCATGTGGTCGAGCAGCAGATTTTCTTCGACTGCGCCCAGATCGGCCGCGGTCCGGACTTCCGGCCGCATATTGCCGGGCAGAACGCGGAGCCGCGCCTCGTCGATTGCTTCGCGAATCAGCCTTCCCGGCGTCTGCGCGGCGGCTGAGAATGTCCCCGCCGCCATCAGCAAAAGAGAAAACGGAAGTACGGCGGGTATGCGTGCGCGCATGGCTGCTCCCTGATGTTATCGGCCAGATCCCTGTGAAATTCCAATCCGGAATGATAAATCTGGTTCGTGAGGATCGATAAATGGCTGTGGGCGGGCCGTTTTTTCAAAACC
Source organism: Bryobacterales bacterium (assembly GCA_027450225.1). Lineage (GTDB taxonomy): Bacteria > Acidobacteriota > Terriglobia > Bryobacterales > Bryobacteraceae > BOG-234. Next base: position 1,529 of record DAIDJK010000236.1, read on the forward strand.
CGCAGCCTCGCGGCGAAAGAGTGCGACCTCGGCCGGATTCAGGTGAACGGGCAGGCCGCGAAACCGGCGCGCGACATCAAAGCCGGAGACATGCTGCGGATCAAAACCGCGGGCGGCGAGTTCGAAGTGGAGGTACTACAGCTTTCCGAGATCCGCGGACCGGCAGCCGTCGCGCAGACGCTCTATCGCGAAACGGACGCGAGCCTCGAAGCGCGCCGCAAACTGGCGGAAGAGCGCAAGGCGCTGCGCGAATTCGACCTCGCGCCCGCAGCGCGGCCCAACAAGCGGGACCGGCGGGCCATCAATCGGGCGCGCGGCCGGTTTTGAAAGCGCGGGTTAACCCCGCAAATCGAGGTGCCCGGTCGAATCGCCAAAGTGATCGAGCGGAATTCCGGCGCCATCCAGCATGGAGACGAACAGATTCGTCGCCGGCGTCTTGTCGGCGAACTGCACGTGCCGGCCGCCAATGCGGGAATCATTTACCTGCCCGGCCATCACCAGCGGAAGATTCACGTTCGAATGGATGTTGCCATCGCTCAGCGCGCCGCCGTAAAGAACCGCCGAATGGTCCAGCACCGAGCCATCGGCTTCCTGCATCGACTTCAACCGGCCCACGAAGTACGCAAACAACTCGGCGTGGAAGCAGTTGATCTTCGTCACCTTCTCGATGAAGTCCGGGTGCCCGCGATGATGCGTGAGCGGGTGGTGCGGATCGGGCACCTCGATCTCGGGATAGACGCGCACGCTGCCTTCGCGGCCGATCATCATGGTGCTCACGCGCGTCAGGTCAGACTGGAACGCGATCGCCTGCAGATCGAACATCAGCTTCACATATTCGGAGAACTGGAACGGAATACCGGCCGGCTTGTCGACGGGCGGAACGCGCGTGTCCTTCTCCACCGCTTCCATGCGCTGCTCGAGTTCCCGAATGGATGTGAGATAGTCGTCCATTCTGCGCTTGTCGGCGGGGCCAAGCTCGCCTTCGAGTTTGCGCGTGCTGGCCAGCGTCAGATCGAGCATGCTGCGGCGATAGAGCGCGCGTCGCGCCCGCGTCTCCGGGTCGAGACTGGGATCCACGGTGCCGAACAGCCGCTCGAAAACGGAGCGCGGATTCGTATCCACCGCCAGCGGCGTATCGGGGTTCTTCCAGGACAACGTGTTCGTATAAGCGCAACTGGA
>DAIDJK010000237.1 GCA_027450225.1 Bryobacterales bacterium
ACTCCGGTGGCCGCAACACCTCACCCTTCCCGAGCAATGGTCAACAGACTCCGGCCCCCATCTTCCTCAGCGGCAAAGTCGTCATGGCGGATGGCTCTCCAATCCCCGCCGGCATCGCCATCCAGCGGATCTGTCAGGGAACACCCCACACCGTGGCTTATGCGGATGGCAAAGGCGACTTCAGCTTCCAGTGGGGCGACACTCTCGGCGTCACTCCGGACGCCTCGGAATCTGGCGTCGGTTCCACGCCGGGAACCGGCCCCATCGGCATGAGCGCCAACACCATCGGCGGCTCCACGGTTTCCAACATGACCTCTACAGCCGGCAACGTTGGCGGCCCAGGCCTCGGCAACCAGATTGGCGCCTGCGATCTTCGCGCCTCCGTCCCAGGCTTTACTTCCACCACTGTGAACCTGTTCATGCATCGCGCCATGGACAACCCGGATGTGGGCCGCATCGTACTCCATCGCAATACCGCGGTCCCCGGCACTTCCATCAGCGCCACCACCCTTGCAGCCCCGAAAGACGCGAGGAAGGCTTTCGACAAGGGCGTTGTCGCGCTTCACAAGGGCAAGCGCGAAGAAGCCGAAAAGCAGCTTGAGAAAGCCGTGTCCATTTACCCCCGCTACGCCGACGCCTGGGTACAGCTCGGCCAGCTTCGCATGCAGCAGAACGCCGATGGGCCGGCCCGGGAAGCCTTCGCAAAAGCCATGCAGGCCGACGCGAAGCTTGTTCCTCCCTACCTCGAACTCGGGCTCCTGGCCGCTCGCGAGCAGAACTGGCGCGATTCAGCCGACTATCTCGACAAGGCCCTGAACCTCGACCCCATCGACTTCCCCCAGGCATGGTACGTGGATGCGGTCGCGAACTTCAATCTGAAGAAGCTCGGTCCGGCCGAGAAGAGTGTTCGGGAAGCGATGAAGCAGGACCCCCAGCATCACAATCCGCGAGCCGACTATCTCCTCGGGCTCATTCTCATCGAGAAGCGCGATTATTCCGGGGCGGCAACGGAGCTGAAGACCTATCTCGCCATGATGCCCCCGGACCAGAATCGCAACGAAGTTCAGAAGCAGCTCGAACAGATCGAGAAGCTCGCCCCGCCGCCCGCCAGCAAAGCCGCTGCCGCGAAGCCGTGACGTGACGCCGCGTACAGCCGATTAAATTTCGCAAATCGCCGCTAACCGTTCGCCGTCCTTCCGCATCTCCAGAGACAGAGGGCGTGAAACTTCATGCCCTTCGCCGCCTCGCCAGGGCGGCCTTTCAAAGGAATTCACCATGAAGGCTCCCGAACTCCCAATCGTGAAGGGCGTAGTCCACTGCCCCATTTGCACCCATTCGGTACCTGCGGACGTCCAATATGTAGGAAAACGCGCGAAGGTAGTACCTGGGCAGAAATGTGCCCGCTGCCACTCCGCCCTGGACGCCGCGGCGCTGCTCTATCTTCAACTCGCCGCCTGACGAGTGATGCCCGAGTGGTACGTCCCTGGTTGTTCCCGGCTGTCCGGTTCTGACATAGTGAAGAAAGGCGCATCGATGAAACGCAAAAGCACGCCCAACCTCGACCCGGTCATTGCGCCGGAAATACTGGAAGGCGCAAAGCGTGGCATTGCCGGCGGAAACGCCCGCGCCGCGGCCAAATGTGTCGTCTGCGGCGCGGAAGCCACTACCGACGCCGCAGACCAACTCTGCTGGGTCTGCCGCCGCCTGAAGATCAGCGCCTGGCGGGACGTCGAGCAGCAGTTGCCTGCTCAGGAATAAAAAAATCCAGAGCAGCGACCTTGAGCGAGCGGGCCTTCGGTCCGTCTCTATTTCACTCGCTCTGCTATATAGCCCGCTACCGCCACGTCCTCCACGGCCAGTCCGTTCGATTTGAATATCGTGATCTCCCGCTCATGCTGCCGTCCTGGCTTGCGTCCGCTGATCACGTCGCATAATTCCACCGCGTTGTATCGCAGGTCCGCATTGTCTTCGAGCGGAATCATCAGATCGCCCGATTCCGACTGCGACTGCAGCACCGAATCCACCGTCACCAGATTCGCTTTCACGTAAACCACGTCCCACGGCAGTTCGCGCCGGTCGATTCGATTCGATCCGGCGGCATTCACGTGCGTGCCCGGCCGCACCCATTCGGCCTCGAGCACCGGATCTTTGGAACTCGTTGCCGTCACCACCACATCGGCTTCCGCGACCGCCTGCCGCGCCGAATCCATCGCGCGAACGGCGAGCCCCGTTTGTCCCGCAACCCTCAAGGCGAAGGCGCGCCGCTTCTCCGCATCCCGGCTCCAGACCCGAACCTCTTCGATCGGCCGCACCGCGGCGACCGCCGCCACCTGCGTCTCGGCCTGAAATCCGCTTCCGATCACCGCCAGCACCGACGAATCTTCTCTCGCCAGATACTTTGTCGCCACCCCGCTGGCAGCGCCCGTCCGTATCTGGCCCAGGTGATTCGCCTCGATCTCTGCCACCGGCTTTCCGTCCGCCGTCCGATACAGAAGAACCGTGAAATGCGCGCCGGATTTGGGGTTCGTCGAATACGCCTTCAGACCGAAATATTCCGGCGTCCCGGCGGCCATGTAATGCAGCACGGACCCGGCCGGCATGGTGACGCGCCGTCGCGGATGATTGATCGCCGTCCCGTCGGCGAGTTGACGGAACGCGCGTTCCACGCATTCGATCGCCGCGCTCATCGGGAGCGTGGCCAGAACCTGCTCTTCGGTAATCCGCAGCATCAGCGATTGGCCTCGATGGTTTTCGACACGTCTTCCCACTCCGCCATCAGATTCGTCATGTCCTTACGTCTCGATTCCAGAATCTCCGCGATCTCGATCGACTGCCCCGCGCTCTGGTAATGCGAAAGCGCCTGCTCGAAATCCGCGATCTCGACTTCGAGCCGCGTGATTTCATCTTCGATTGCGCGCTGCCGCTCCTTCATCTGCCGCAGCTTGATCGGATTCAGCCGCCGCTGCTTGTCGCCCTTGTCGTTGTCCTGCGCCGCCGCGGCCGGCGCGGGCGCCGGCGCGGGCTGCGCTTTGTGCGTCCCGTTGCGGGCGGCGGGAGTGTGCTGAACCGCCTTCGGGGCCGCAACGGGAGCCGGCGCCGTCACTCCACCGCCGTTCTTGCGCCACAGGTAATCTTCGTAGTTCCCCGGAAACACCGTCACGCCGCCATCGGCCACTTCGAACACCCGCGACGCCAGTTTGTCGATGAAGTACCGGTCGTGCGAAACGAACACCACGGTCCCGTTGAACTCCTGCAGCGCGGTCAGCAGTACATCCTTCGCCCGCATGTCCAGGTGGTTGGTGGGCTCGTCGAGCAGCAGGAAATTTCCCGGCATCATCAGCATGCGCGCCAGCGCATAGCGGTTCCGCTCGCCGCCGGAAAGCACGCCGATGCGCTTGAACACGTCATCTTCGGAAAACAGAAAACACCCGAGAATATTCCGCAGCTCCGTGTTCGTCGCGCGCGGCGCCACGCCCGCCAGATCGTCCAGTATCGAGGAATCCGGATTCAGCGCCTTGTACTGATCCTGCGCGAAATAATCGGTCTCCACGTTGTGCCCCAGCGTGAACTCGCCCGACGTCACCGGTTCTTCCCCCGAAAGCAGCCGGATCATGGTCGATTTGCCGGCCCCGTTCACTCCCACCAGCGCGATGCGGTCGCCGCGCTCGATGGTGAACGAAACATTCGCCAGCACCTTTTTCTCGCCGTAGCTCTTCGCCACGCCCTTGAACTCGGCCACCACGCGCCCGCTTGGCTTCGGCTGCGGAAAGCGGAAGTGGATGGTCTTCTCTTCGGGCGGCAGTTCGATCCGCTCGATTTTTTCCAGCTCCTTGATCCGGCTCTGTACCTGCTTCGCCTTCGTCGCCTGATACCGGAACCGGCTGATGAACGCTTCCAGCTGCTCGATCCGGTCGCGCTGATTGCGGTACGCCGCTTCGAGCTGCGTCCGCTTCTCCGTCTTGAGCTGTTCGTACTTCGAGTATCCGCCGGTATAGAAATGAACGCGCTTGTTCCAGATCTCGGCGATCTTCGAAACCGTCACGTCCAGAAAAAAACGATCGTGCGATATCAGCACGAAGGCGTTCGGATAGCTTTCGAGATACGTCTCGAGCCAGTTGCGCGCTTCCAGATCGAGATGGTTGGTCGGCTCGTCGAGCAGCAGCAGATTCGGCTCTTCGAGCAGCAGCTTCGCGAGCGCAATGCGCATCTGCCAGCCGCCGGAAAACTCTTCCACGCGCCGCGGCCAGTCCTCACGCCGGAAACCGAGACCCGAGAGTACCGTGCCCACGCGCTGCTCGATGTTGTAGCCATCGCGCGCGTTGAATTCATCCTGCGCGCGATGGTACCGGTCCGCCACCTGCGCATACTCCGGGCTCGCATGGTCGAGTTCGGCCATCTGCTTCGCCAGCTGCTGCTGCTCTTCTTCGAGCGCCCGCACTTCGTCGAACACGGCGAGGCACTCGTTGAACACCGTCCGTCCGGTCAGCGTGATGCCATCCTGCGGCAGATAACCCGCGCGGATGCCTTTCATCACGTTGATGGAGCCGTAGTCGAGCCCTTCGATTCCGGCGAGCGTCTTCAGCAGCGTCGATTTCCCGGTGCCGTTCGCCCCGACGATGCCGACGCGCTCTTTCGGCGTGATCAGCCAGTTCAGGTTTTCAAAAAGTATTTTCGGGCCGAAGCGTTTCCCCGCTTCGGTGAGTTGAATCATCCTACAACCAGTATTGCCAATGATTCCCCGCGACAACCCACGCCGCCAGAACCCCGTTCGTCACCGCGTGCGCGATGATGCAGTCCCAGAGGTTGTGCGTGCGAATCATCCACCAGTTGTAAACGATGCCGGCGAGCAGGCCGACGTCCCAGAAAGAGCCGTGCTCGGAGGCGAACAGCAGCGCCACAATCCAGAATGCCGAGGCCGAATACGTTCCGAGCGGTATGCGCTCGAAGTGGTTCGAATCGATAAGCCAGCGCATCAGCCAGCCGCGCCAGAAAAGCTCTTCGAGGATCGGCACGGCGACGACGCTGACGGCGATGCGGAACAACAGAAACACCGGATCGTTTTTCGATGCGGGCGGCGTGTTCCCGGCGGGATGCCCGATGATGCCGTTGTCGAACAGAATCAGATGCCGCCACCCCGGCCAGATGACATCCGGCGCAACCCAGATGACGAACACAGCCACGCCGATGAGCACGCTGAGCAGCGGCTTCGACGGCCGGCCTTTCAGCGCCGGCATCGAGACGGCGAAGATGGCCGCCATCGACAGAGCAAAACGTACCCAGACGGGCACGGGAATCACCGGCTGCAAAGCCAGCAAGGCGATGAAAACCGCGAATGGCAGTACGTAAGGGACCGCTGGATGACGGCGCAATCAGAGGCAGTGTAGCAATCGCGCCACCGATGCATCCAGCATTTCTTCGAAATTCGACAGGAAATGGATCAAAACGGGCTGGTTTCAGCGCGAAGCCCGATTCGAGAATATTACGGGCGGTTCAAGGCTCTGGCGGAATCTGCGGAAAGGCGGGGAATCCGGCGAATATTTTCCCGTGAACGGGCCGGCGGGTTTTGCCGCAACCGCAACCTCCGCAGGGCGGCGTGGATGCAAATGGCGGTCAGCAGAATCAGCACCGGCTCTATCGGATGGCGGTAGCGCGGCAGCGCGAGCGTCAGATAGTAAGCCCAGGGAAAGATGACCGGGTAAACAGCGGCGGGAATCGCGTACGGGCTGCGCTGAACGAACAGAATAATCAAGCCCGCCAGAGTTCCGAATGCCACCACGGTATTGAACAGCAGCACGTAGCGGAACCAGAGGGATTTCGAGCGAATGAAATCGCTGACGGGCGCTGGCGTACCGGCGCTCCAGATCATGACGAACCTTCCGGCGATCAGATGCGCTTCGCGCGCCGGATGCGTGAGGATGTAACGGATGGCGTTCCGCTCTTTCTCCCGCATGTAGGGAACTTCGCCCATCTCGACGTATTTATCGCGCTCCGTCTGATCGTGAATCGGATGATTATCGCCCAGCCATACGACCTTCGCATCCGGATTGTTGCCGCACCAGAGCTGCAGACCGAGGACGGAGCGCAGCGGGATGAACGCGTGGAAGGTTCGCCAGTTGCGAATCGTCCACGGGATCGAGCAAAGAACGATGACCAGCGCCGCGGCCGCGACGCGCGACGCGCGCGGCTGTGAATCGCGCGCCGCCGCCCAGACCAGCAAAAACGGGAGCAGCGAGAGCAGCGACGCATTGGTCATCAGGGCGAAGCCCCAGAGCAGCCCGTAAAGAACCCAGGCGCGCAGCGTTCGCGATTCGGCGAGGCGCAGCGTTGCCCAGAAAATAGTGGTGGCGGTGAGCGCCGAGAGCGAGGTGTCCCAGAGACTCTGGTACGTCATCTGGATCGCGTTGGGAAACACCGCCCAGAGCCAGGCTGCTCCGGCTGCGAGTCCGGCGCCGTATTGAGAGCCGCCGATGCGTTTCGCCGCGAAGTACAGCGGCACGCAGACCAGCGAGGAGAAACAGATATTCATCGCCACCGCCGCCACCCAGGAGGCGAAGGTGTACGGGCCGAAGATTTTCATCACGGCCGCGAGCAGGTATGGATAGACAGGCGTCATCCAGGCGGTGGGGCCTGTGTCGATGCGGAACGGCGAGGCGAATCCGCCGCCGGTGGCGAGGGAGTGCGCGATGTTGCCGGATTCAAAGAGAAACGGAATGGCGCTGAGCGCGCGATGCGGCAGGTGCGCCTGATAGTCCCACGCGTAAGCGGCGCGAATAGCAAGCGCCGCGAGGACGATAAATGTCAGCGAAGTGGCGAACCGCCGGACCAATATTCACCTTATACTGAACGGCACATGCATATCGCACCTTATCTGAGCTTCAACGGCAACTGCCGCCAGGCGTTCGAATTTTACGAAAAGGCGCTGGGCGGGAAGATCGAATTCATCTCAACCTACGGCGATTCGCCGATGGGCGAAAAGACGCCGCCGGATCAGCGCGACCGCGTGATGCACGTTTCGCTGAAGGCGGGCGATTTCATGGTCCTGGGGGCGGATGCGCCGCCGCAGTATTTCTCGCAGCCGCAGGGTTTTTCGGTCTGCATCACGCTGAACGATCCGGCTGAAGCGGATACGGTGTTCAACGCGCTTGCGCCGGGCGGGAAGATTCAGATGCCGATCCAGGAAACCTTCTGGGCGAAGCGTTTCGGCATGCTGATCGATCAGTTCGGCACGCCGTGGATGGTGAACTGCGGCCAGTGAACTCTATTCGTCCTGTTTGAACAGGCCGGCGCGGTTCAGGATTTCACCCTTGAAGACGACGTTCGAGATGTTCTCGGTGGAGCGGATGTCTTCGAGCGGGTTGCCGTTGACGATCAGCAGATTCGCGTCGCGGCCGACCTGGATGGAACCGAATTCCGCATCGCGGCCGAGCAGCTTCGCCGAATTGAGCGTGGCCGCGTTGAGAGCGACGGCGGGCGGAATGCCCGCTTCCACCCACAATTCGAGTTCGCGCTGTACGGTCGGCCCATGAAAGACGAGCGGATTGCCGGCATCCGAACCGGTGACGAGCACGACGCCCGCTTTCCACGCGCGGAGAAGGTTGTCTTTGGCGACGGCAAGATCGACCGGGTAACCGCTGACGCGCGACTTCATCGCCCCGATGGCCTTTTTCGTATCGGCCAGAAGCTCATGAGGGACCGTCTGCTGGACGAGCGAGCGGTCCATGGCGTCGAGTTTGCCTGCGGCGAGATCGTGCAGCGCTTCGGCGACGGAGAGCGTGGGATCGTAGGCGATGCCGTTTTCGGCCATGGCCCTGAAATCGGCGTCGGGAATGCGCTGCTGCATGGAGCCGTGCTCGATGCTGTTGACCTTCGCCGCGATGGCGTCTTCGACATCCTGAACGCTGCCGGTGTGGACGGCGATGGGGAGACGATCGGCGTGGGCTTCCGCGGCGACGGCAGCGAAGATTTTCGTGTCGAGGCGATTGAAGTGGACCGAGCCGGCGCCGGCTTCGAGTACGGCCTTGATGCCATCGACGCCGGCATTTTTGAGGTCGTCCACCATCTTCCGGGCTTCTTCGGGTGACGCGGGAGTGCGGACGAACTGGGCGAGCAACTGGGATTTGACGGGGTCGGGAACCTGATTGAAGTATTCGGTTCCGTGGCCGCCCGGCGCGGTGAAGAGCGGTCCGCAGAGGAAGAATTCGGCGCCGAGTTTTTCGCCGCTGTTGACGAGCCGGCGCACCGAGAGCGCGGAGTCGAGCGGGTCGCCCACGCTCTTCACGGCGGTGACGCCGCTGTAGAGGTAAGCGGCGAGTTCCCGCTCCATGGCCTTTTCGGCGTCGTAATTTTTGTAATCCGTGACGACTCCGCCGGGCGCGCCGAGATGGACATGCACATCGATCAGGCCGGGAAGAACGGTTTTGCCGGCGGCATCGATGGGATCGGCCGCGACGGATTTCGGGTCCGGAATATTGCCTTCGTAGATGCGCGCGATTTTGCCGGCTTTGATGAGAACCGCGCCGTTCTCGATGACGATGCCGTTGCCGACGACGATGCGGGCATCGCGCACCAGAAGGGTGCGGGAACGATCGAGATCGCGCGAGAGGATCTTCTGTTTGCGGATATTGTCTTTGGCGTAAGCCTGCCAGGAACCGAGGAGCAGGAAGGGCGCGAGAACGGCCAGCAGCCAGAGTTTTGCGGCGGGGCGCATTTTCTCGTCCTTTTCCCAGCGGAAAAGTTTGACGCAGAGAAACGTGCCGATGAGGGTGGTGACGACCATGGCGCCCACGGCCTGCCAGTTGGCGAAGAAGCTCTCGCCGGACATCATCATGGAGTTCATGCCGTTGACGAGATAAGTGGCGGGGATGAATTGCGTGACGTTGAGGAGCCAGTTCGGGAAGAAGGCGGTGGGGAAAGACGCGCCGCTGAGGAACAGCATCGCCATATAGAGGACCTGGGCGATGATGTTCGACTCCTGCATGGAATTGACGACGGAGGCGACCATCAGGCCGATAGTGCGCATGGCGATGATGCCGAGAATGATGAACAGAAAGATGGAGACGAGGTTGGGCGGCATCGTCATGTTGTAACGCGTCTTCGCGAGAAACAGCATGATGACGATGTAGGGCAGATAGATGACGAGACCCGTGACCATGGACGAGACCATCAGCGGCAGGGGCGTGATGGGCGCGACTTTGAAGCGGCGCAGAATGTTGGTTTCGCGCTCCTGCGCGGCGCGGATGCCGGCGCCCATGATGCCGTTGCCGAGAATGCCGATAACGGTGACCATGGTGACTACCTGGAGGATGACGCCGCCCTGCTCGGCGTGGAAAGCCTGAGCAAAGATGAAGAAAAACACGAGCGGCATGAAGTAATTGAAAAAGATGACGACGCGCTGGCGGAACGCGAGACGAATGTCGTTCCGGATCATGGCGAAATAGGGACGAAGGAAGGACATTCTAGTCTCGCAGCCTCTTTCCGGTCAATTCGATGAAGACGTCTTCGAGCGTGGGGCGGCTGAGGTGGACGTCTTCGAGTTCGAGTCCATTCGAATCGATCCACTTGACGATCTCGACCAGGGTGCGGGCCGGGCGGGTAGAGAAGACGGTGAAGCGGCGGCCATCGTCGCCGGGTTTGGTCTGGGTGGCGTCGGGCCAGTCCGGCAGCGCGAGACCGTTCAGCGGCTGCTCACAGACGATTTCGATGGACGACTTTCCGGCGCTGCGCTCCTGAAGCTGGCGGGGCGTGCCGATGGCGATGATTTTGCC
>DAIDJK010000238.1 GCA_027450225.1 Bryobacterales bacterium
CCAGATTTCGTTATCGACCTGACCTGTTACACGCTCGAAAGCGCTCGCCAGCTTGCCGATGCGCTGCGCGGCCGGGTGCGGCACTTTCTGCACTGCGGAACCATCTGGGTGCACGGGCCCGCCACCGAAACGCCAGCCACGGAAGACCAGGACCTCTGCCCGACTGATGATTACGGCCGCAGGAAAAAAGCCATCGAAGAGTATCTGCTCGGCGAGGCGCGTTCCGGTGGCGTGCCGGCCACGGTTCTGCATCCCGGTCATCTGGTGGGTCCCGGCTGGGCGCCGATCAATCCGGCGGCCAACTTCAACCTGCAGGTGTTCGCGGATCTGGCGCGCGGCAACGAAGTCTGCCTGCCGAATATCGGCCGTGAGACCGTGCATCACGTTCATGCTGACGACGTGGCGCAGGCATTCGTTCTGGCGCTGGCGCGACCCGGGGTTTCGATCGGAGAAGCGTTTCATGTGGTCTCGCCCGCTGCGATGACGCTCTGGGGATTCGCGCACGTCGCCTCGCGGTGGTTCGGGCGGGAACCGGCGCTTCGGTTTCTGCCGTGGCAGGAATGGCGAAAGACCGTCTCCGAGCGCGATGCGCAGGTGACCTGGGGTCATATAGAGCGGTCGCCGAACTGCAGCATCGAGAAAGCGCGCACGTTACTCGGGTATAGCCCGCGGCGCTCGCCCGAAGCGGTGAAGGAAGCCGTGTTCTCGCTGATCGAAAGCGGAATGCTGAAGGTCTGACGGGCTACCAGATCTTCAGCGAATCCTCAAAGAGCCGCGCCAGTTCTTCGGGACCGGCGGCGCGCGGGGCGAGTTTGGTTACACGGTGCTGCGGGAGCGTGCCCTCGACCAGCGCCGGAATATCGGATGACGTGTAGCCGAGCGCGCCGAGGCCGTTCGGCATGCTGAGATCGCGCATGATGCGGATCAACTGGTCCGCCAGTATCCTGCCAGCATCCTCAGCGCTGGCGCGATCCACGTTCGCGCCGAGCACGCGGGCCGCTTCCAGATGCCGTGCCGGATCGGCGGATGCGGTGAACCGGAAGACAGCGGGCGCATTCAGAATTACGGAGATGCCGTGCGGCACAAGCGCATGATCGCTGTGGTAACCCGCGGCGCGCCACTCGCGCACGAGTCCGGAGACCGGGTACGACATTCCGTGCGGCAGATGCACGCCCGCGTTCCCGAAGCCGATGCCTGCATAAGATGACGCAAGCAGCATGGAACGGCGGGCTTCATCGTCCGACGGATCGGCCACGGCGCGCCGGATGAAGGCGGCGCAAAGACGCAGCGCTTCCAGACTCCAGAGATCGCTGATGGGGTTCGAGCCCTGATACGCGGGCCGCAGAACGGGGCGTTCCGGGCGCGGCCGTTCGGTATAAGGGATTGCCGTGTAGGATTCGACCGCATGGCAGAGCACATCGAGCCCGGATGAGGCCGCGACGGCCGGAGGGAGCGTGCGCGTATTCTCGGGATCGACGATGCCGAGCATCGGTTTCAGGCGCCGGTGCGCGATGCCTGTTTTGGCCTTCAGGGGTTTGTAATCGAAGATCGCGACGCCGGTGGTTTCGCTGCCGGTGCCCGCCGTGGTTGGAATCGCAATCAACGGCTTCACCGGACCCGGAACCGGCTTTCCCTTCCCCACCGGCTGGTTCACGTAATCGAGAAAATCTGCGGGCCAGCAGTTGTAGAGGTTGGCGATTTTCGCGGTGTCGATGGTCGAACCGCCGCCCACGGCGACAACGGCATCGAACGGCTCGGCGCCGGCAAACTCGATCGCCTGTTGAACGGAATCGGAACTCGGCTCCACGCGCACACGATCGAAGAGCCGGAATGCCACGCCATTCTGCTCGAGCGATTCGAGCGCGTTCACCACGGGAGGCAGCCGCACAAGACCGGGGTCAGTAAACACCACCACCCGCTTCACGCCCATTTCCGCCAGATCGGCTCCGCATTCCCGCGTCGAGCCCGCGCCGAAGCGGATGGACGACGCGGCCATCTCGAAAGCAAATTCCTTCGCCACCATTCAATGGCGATCTTAGCGGATGCCACGTTTCGAAACCCGCCGCGTCGCACTTCCTCGCCAATACCGATTCCCTGGGCGAGGGCTGCACGGTGTGCCACGGCTCCGGAGCGCAATTCGGCGTGGACGCGGTACACGCGCAGTAAGAGGCAGACGGCAGGGGCCGCGATCCGTGTGGGACCGTGGCCTGTTCCGTCTGCTGCCGCTTAGCGGCGAGGATACTCGTTCGGCGCGCCGGGCGTGGGAAGGTTGGTGATCACCTGTGTTCCGCTCGCATGCCTGCGCGTCAGGGCGGAAGCCAGCGTGATGCCGCTGCCGGATACAGGGGCGCCCGTTTCGTAAGCGGACCGCAGAGGCGTGGAAACCGTTATCGTGGCGCCGCCGCGCCGTCCGGAGACGGAAGCGATGGTTGCGGTCTCCTGTTTCGCGCCTTCACCGATGGTGATCGTCTGCCCCGCCCGGAATCCGAACGCGCTGGCCACCGGAATAGTGGTTGCCCCGGCCTCCACCGAGCCGCGCACCGTGGTTGCCCCGGCAGCGCCAACTGTTGCGATCACGGCGCTCTCCATATTCGCTCCGGTATCGACCATGACTTTTTGCCCCGGCTCGAAGTCCGAAACGCTGCTTACTTTGATATTCGTCGCGCCGGCTTCCGAACCGTTGGGAAGCGTGGCCGCTGGTTGCAACACGAAATCCGTGCAGTTGCTGTCCGTATTCGCGCCGTCCGGGAAGCGGCCAGCGCTCCGGTCCGTAGTGGGCGCGCCGCCGGCAAAAGGCCCGAAACCAGCCGGACCGCCTGGCGATGCGACATGGCAGCCGCTCTGTCCCGATCCGGAAGTGCCCTGATAACCCTCCGCAGCCCACGGCTCCACCAGAGCCCCATAGTTCAGGCTGTCCACCACCAGACCGCGCGCATCCCGCAATACCATGCTGCCGGCGCTCGAAGCCAGCGCAGGTCCGCCGAACCACTGATTGGGCGCGGGCGTCCCCTGGTATCCGGCGCCGGTCGCCTTCGCGTCGCGAATCACGGCATCCACGGGGTGGTCATTCGCGAGCGGCGAATCCAGCGTGATCCCCGATCCCAGCGGCTGAACCGGCTCGTTGCTCGCATGCGCAAATCCCGTTTCCGGCGCAAACGTGATCCCGGAGCCGCGAACACTGAACGGCAGGTTGGCAGAATGGCTGAACCTCAGCGGCGCGGCCAGATCGAGCCCCGTACCCGGAGCCACCACGCCTTCCCGCACGATATGTGAGTGGGCCAGCGCCGGAGTGAATTCAATTGTTGCTCCTCCGGCCTCCGACGGGTGGATCGAAGTGACGGTAACCACTTCCCTGCTGGCCGGGGTGCCGACGGTCAGTTTGTCGCCGGACGCGAACGGAACGCGCTGAAAACCGCCGCGTCCGAACATGCCGCGAACTTTGATACTCGTCGCGCCCGCGGCAACATCTTCCGTTAGCCCGCTGCGGACCGACGGCGTGCCCACATGCGTCACCGTCACCGTCTCGATTCCATGGCCCACGCTGTCGATATCGAGCCGGATCCTGTCACCTGCCGATATGTCGGCGACCGAAGTCACCTTGATATTCGTCGCCCCGGCCGGCGCGTCGGCTCCCAGCCACGCCTGCGTGCCGGGTTTTCCGACAGTTTTCACCGTGGCCACTTCGTACTTCTCCGTGCCGCTTCCAACAGCCGGATACGTGGCCCCATAACCCAGCGCAATCTTTTGGCCGGGCGCAAAACCGGCGATGCTCGTAACCGGCACGTTGGTCGAACCGGCGGGCACCGTCATCACCGGACCGTCGGGCAGCGGTTGCCAAAGCGTGGTGCTGGCGCCGGCCGGCGTGCCAACGCTCGCGATCCTTCGCGTTTCGCCATCGATGGTGATCGCGTCGCCCGCTGACATGCCGGACGTGCTTCTCACATAAACCGTCGCGTCGCCCTTGTGCGCCGGCGCGGCCAGGCCGGAATCGGCCAGCGCCAGCAGATAGAAGCCGTGGGCCGCCAGTTTCGTTCCAGCCGGGATCTTCACGTCGGAGAACCGCGCCTGCTGCGTCGCGTGCTGGGTCAGCGTCCAGTTGGAAATGTCCACGGCGCCCGCGCCCGCATTGTAGAGTTCGATGAAGGAATCGGTGGCATTCGCGGCGGAACCGGCGCTCACGCGGAATTCATTGATCCGAACCGGGCTCACGTTCCGGCCTTTCTCGATCGCGCTTTCGGATTCCTCTCGGCCCGTCGTCTGGCTGGTCCATGCAGCCTTCCCGACCAGGTCGCCATTGAAAGCTGCCGGCCCGGACGTGATCCTGAACGTGGCGGTCACGCTCGCGCCCGGCGCCACAGGAGCAGATGCGGTAAACGCCGGCTTCCCTGACCCGGCAACCGCTGCGGTCCACTGCCTGTCCGGCGCGGAAATGCCGAGCGTAACGTCGTTGGCGGGCGCGCCTGTCGTATTTGTAAAGGTGACCGTCATATCCTGTTGCGATCGCGGTGCGAACGTCTGCAATCCGGGAGAATTCGCGGCCGCTCGCGCAGGCGCAATCGTAACCGCCGGCACGTCATATTGCGCCGCCACCACGTTGGCCTGTACCAGCTGGTCCGTCGCGTCCGTCGGGAAAGTACCGGCGGCGGTCATCGC
>DAIDJK010000239.1 GCA_027450225.1 Bryobacterales bacterium
CGCCACCGTGCCTGCGGCAATCGCGGCTCTGGCAATCAGCAGCGCCTGGCGCTTCGCGTTCCGGATGCGTCGAATCAGCACCGGCGCAAACGCAACCGTCAGGCCGATGAAGATGAGGCTCGCCGAAGATGGCTCCGGCGCTTCCGCCACATTCAGATTGTCGATCGCGAACGTCGGCGATTGCGGCGTCGTAACGATCAGCTCATTGAATGCGGGTCCTGAAAAAGCGATTTCGCCCTCGGGAAACGTAAACCCGCCCGGCACAATCCCGGTCGCCGTCGCGTTCCCCACCGCTACATTGTTGTTCAGCGCTTCCAGATTCAGCGGCCCAGGCGTCACGAAATCGGATGTCGCGAACGTGAACGTCGCCGCGGTAATCGGCTGATTGAACGTGATGTTGAGCTGGGTGGCGCCCGAAGTGGAGCCTTCGAGAACGTTGCCCGTCAGAGCCTGAAACGCTCCGGGGATTACGGCGAAGCCGCCTGGATCGAGAGGGCTCGTAAACGTGGCGGAGATGCCGTTGCTGGTGTCGGTGAATGGCGTTGTGGTCGCGAATGCCGCGTCGTTTTCGAAGTCGAATGTACCGATTACGGCGGCGTGCGCAAACGAGGCGGAGAGTCCGGCGATCACGAACGGCAGGGTTCGCGCGCGGCGCGGGAGATGAAACATCAGTCGAATCCTCTTTCCGGTGTAAGTTTGGTTTTGGCGGCGCTCGCATTGGGCGCCGCTCACCCCATACAGCGGAAAATCGCGCCGGACACCCTCATCCCCGCGCGCGAAGCGCGTAAAAATTGATAACGCCGCTATAACCCGCCGAAATCTATTTGCCAGGGAAAAAGGTTGCGCGAAAACGTTCGTGGCGCTGCCGCGCCCGTTCCAGCAGCGTATTGAATTCCGCCTCGCCGCGAATGTTGCGCAGCAAAGGGTCGGTAACGAAATACGGATAGCAGAAGAACCCCCCGCCGATCGAGTGCTCCAGCATATGCAGCGCGTCTCGCCGGTCGCCGAGCACCGCATAGGCCTGTGCAATCTTGTACAGTCCTTCCGGGTCCGCCACCCCGTTTTCGATCACGCGATCTTCCGTCTGGTGCAGAAGCTCGATGCCCTTTTCCGGCTGTCGCAGAATCGCCCACGCCAGCGCCTTTCCCAGTTGCGCCTGCAGGATGGCGGGGTCCAGCTGATAGGCGCGATTGAAATAGTCGAGCGCCAGTTCCGTACGGTTCAGATAGAATTCGCCGAAACCGCGATAGAACAGGATGTACACGCGATTCACGTCCGGCAGCGTCGCCAGAAACTCCTGATACTTGCCCAGATAGAGCCACGTGTTCAGCGCCGAACTGGTCAGCTTCACCGCGGGGTCGATCTCGCGCGCCTTCAGCGCTTCGGCCAGCGATTCGTTCAGCATCCCGGCGAAGCGGTACGCATAACCGAGCTCCCAGTGCGCTTCGGCGTTGTTCGGGCTTTCCTCCAGCGCCCGACGCAGCAGAGGGACAGACTGCTCCGCAAGCCCCGTATCCGTGAACAGATTCGCCATATACACGCGCGGCTCAATCAGCCCCGGGTCCAGCTGGAGCGCGCGTTCGTATGCGGCCCGCGCCAGTGCATACTGCTCGCGTCCGCCGAACTGCAGCGATGCGTTCGTCGTGTACGCGCGGCCCAGATGCGCCCATGTCTGCGCGTAGTCCGGCTGCATGCGCGCGGATTCCTTCAGCACCCGTATCGCTCCCGCGTAGTCGCCCTGCGCATAGAGATCCACGCCGCGCAGATAATCTTCGTACGCTTCCCGGCTGATCGACTCGTTCGCCTCCACATACCGCGTCTCGGTGGGCGAGAGCCGCAGCTCGAGGCCGGAGATGATTTCTTCCGCCACCCGATCCTGTACCGTCAGCAGGTTCTGGTATTTCACGTCCATCGAGTCGCGCCAGATGATGCGGTCCGAACTCACATCGATCAGTTGCGCGTTGATCCGGAGATTGTCGCCGTCCCGCAGATAGCTCCCCGCCAGCAGCGTATTCACCCGCAGGTCATGTCCCGCCGTGCGCGGATCGGCATCCACGCTCCGGTACCTCTCGATGGCTGAGGAAGGACGAACCGCGAGCGAGCCCACATAGCTGAGCTTCGTAATCACCTCGTCGGCCAGAGAAAAGCCGAGGAAGTCGGTCGCCGGATCGGGCCGCAGATTGCGAAACGGAAGAATCGCGAGTGTTCGCGGCGCGCCCGTCCCCGCCACATGTCGCGAATAGCGCCACGTCGCGACGCCGGCGGTCGCAAGAACCAGAACGGCGACTGCAATCCACGCTCGCCGGAACCGCTTTCCCGCCCGCCGCGGAACTTCCGCCGCCTGCGCCGTACTCTGCTGCAGGGCGGCTCGAAGCTCCCCGCCGTTGGCGAAGCGGTCGTCCGCGTTCTTCGCCATCGCCTTCGTCACAATGCTGCGCAGGCTCTCCGGAATGCGCGGGGATTCGAGCGGCGGCGGATCTTTAATAAGAATCGCCGCGATCAGATCGCTGTCCGTCTCGCCTTCGAACGGCGCCCGCCCCGCCAGCATCTCGTAAAGAACCACCCCTGCGCTGAAAATGTCCGTCCGCGGATCCACCGCCAGGCCCCGCGCCTGTTCGGGCGACATGTAGCGCGCCGTTCCCACCACCATCCCCACGCGCGTCCCGGAGCCCGAACGCGTCCGCCCCGATGCCGTCTCCGTCAGCCGCGCGATTCCGAAGTCCACCAGTTTCACCAGTCCGTCCGGCCGGATAATCACGTTCTCCGGCTTGATGTCCCGGTGTGCGATGCCGAACGAGTGCGCCGCTTCAAGGCCCGCTGCGATCTGCGTCGCGATTTCCACCGTCCGCTCCGCCGCCACCGGGCCTTCGTCGATCAGCGCGCGCAGCGTTTTCCCTTCGATGAACTCGGAAGCGATGAAGCGGATTCCCCGCGCTTCCCCCACGTCGTAAATCGTCAGAATATTCGGATGGTTCAGCGCGGACGCCGAGCGCGCTTCCTGTTCGAAGCGCCGCAGATGATCCGGCCGCGCCAGTCCCGCCGCCAGCGTCTTCAGCGCCACCCGGCGCCCCAGCCGCGCGTCTTCGGCCAGATACACGCGCCCCATGCCGCCCGCGCCGATCAGCGAGATCACCCGGTAGTGGCTCAGCTGATCGCCCGGCTTGAGCGTGGTCGATGAGTAAAATTCACGCGCCGCCCCGGAGATCGAGTCTTCGATCAGCGTCGAGTTCTCCGCCGCCGAGCTCACCAGATGCAATACTTCCGCGCGCAGCGCCGAATCGTCCCCGCATTCGCGCGCAATGTATCCGCTTCGCTCGGATTCGGGAAGATCCAGCGCGTTCTGAAATATTTCTTCTATGCGGCGCCAGCGCTCCGGCGTCGCGGCCGGTCCCACCCGCTAACTCCCCGAAAGATCCCGATGCAGCCACGCCTTGGCCAGCCGTAATTCGCGGTGAACGGTCGCCGGCGAGATGTTGAGCGCGGCGGCGGCCTCTTCATAGGTCAGTCCGCCGAAGTAAATCAGCTCAACCAGCTTTGCCTTGCGCTCGTCC
>DAIDJK010000240.1 GCA_027450225.1 Bryobacterales bacterium
ATCGTCGCGTCGTCCCGCTGGCGCCGGAAATCCCGGTAGAGCACCGCGGCAATCACGCTCGGATGCCGGGCGAACAGGCCCGGATATTTGTCCAGCGGCCAGTTCGCGCTCAGGCCATCCGAGTGCAGCACCACCAGAGAACTCTTCCGTGACGGATACGAAAAGGTTTGAATCCGCCGCGCTTCCTGGCCGAGGATGCCGTTCGTCGAAATCATCTGCCGCCGCGTCATCGCGTCTACCACCACCACGCCGGCCACATTGCCCACGCCCGCGAATTGCACGCACTCGCCCCCGGCGAGAATATCGGCCACCGAAGCCGCGGCGCCGCGCATCGACCGCAGCCGCCCGTGTACCGCGCCCAGCAGATCCGCCGTGTTGAGTCCGGGCTTGCTTTCGACCATATCGGCCGCGGCGCGGGCAGCGGCCGCCGCCGCCATGCCGTGCCCCAGCCCGTCCACGATGAATATCCGGCCCCGTTCCGGCGTCTGGTCGATCGTCCACGTATCCCCGCAGGCCTGCTCGCCGGGGTACGGAATGTTGATGACGCCATGCGCGCCCGCGCCGTTCACATGCGCCACCAGCACCGTTCCGGCGCCCGGCACGCTGTAGAGATCGCGAAAAGCGGACAGCCGCGAGATCGCGCCGAGTCCCGATCCCGGCGTTCCACTGGTGGAGAATCCGTCTTCGAAGCACTTCGCCGCGTCGGCGGTTCCCGGGCCCCTGTCGAGCGCGGTAATTTCCATCCGCGAACCGAAGCGATGTAGCAGCACCTCGCCGCCGCCCCCGTGTTTCAGTACGTTGCTGGCGGCTTCGGTCACCACGATGGCCAGATTCGCCGCGTCCCGCCCGCTGAACTCCGCCTGCTGCGCCATATTGGCGGCGGCGCGGCGCGCCGCGGCCACGTCCGTGCTGGTCTGGATGGAAACGGCGGTTCCCGGTTGCACGATCAGCTCTCTATCGCCATCGCGTCAGCGTCACGCGCGTACCTTTGCCGGGGGCGCTCACGATCTCGAATTCGTTCGAGAGCCGTTTGGCTCCGCTGAGCCCCAGCCCCAGACCCGCGCCGCTCGTCCAGCCGTCTTTCATTGCCAGTTCGATGTCAGCAATGCCGGGTCCATTGTCTTCAAACGTAATACGCACCCCTCGTCTCCCGTTCTTTTCGACTCCCTCGATCGTCGCCGAACCTCCGCCGCCATAGATCACCGTGTTGCGCGCAATCTCGCTCGCCGCCGTTACGATCTTGGTCTGGTCCACCAGCCGGAATCCCTCGCGGTCCGCCGCCATGCGGACGCGCTGGCGCACCGTCACCACATCTTCAGAACTGCGCAGGGGCAGCGTTTCACTCCACGCCATCGGCTTGCTGCACCCGGCCTTCCCCGTACGCGGCCTGCCCCTCGGCAGTCTGCCCGGGCTCCACCTCGCGCATCCGGGCGCGCAGAAGCTCCATGCCTTTCTCCACGTTCAGGGCCGTCCGCACCCCCGGCAGAGACAAACCGAGTTCCACCAGCGTAATCGCCACCGCCGGCCGCATCCCCACTACCACCGTCTGCGCATCCAGAATCGCCGACATCGCCGCAATATTGGCGAGCATGCGTCCGATGAAGGAATCCACGATGTCGAGCGCCGAGATATCGATCAGGACGCCGCGCGCGTGGCTCGCGACAATTCGCTCCGTCAGGTCGTCCTGAAGAGTCATCGCCAGCCGGTCGTGCATGTCGACCTGCACCGTCACCAGCAGGAACTCACCCAGTTTCAGGATCGGGATCTTATCCACGCGCCGGCTCCGGAGCGCCGCCGTTGCGCGCGGCCCGCGCCGTCACCTGCAGGCCGTTGCGATACAGCGCGATGCGGAAGGCGTCGGCCAGCGTCGCCTTGGTGGTAACGTCGCCCAGATCCACGCCCAGATGAACGATGGTGGCCGCAATCTGCGGCCGGATGCCGCTGATGATGCATTCCGCGCCCATCAGCCGCGCCGCCGCTACGGTTTTCAACAGGTGCTGCGCCACCAGCGTATCCACCGTGGGCACGCCCGTGATGTCGATGATCGCCACGCCCGCGCCGCTGCGCACGATCTCTTCCAGCAGGTTCTCCATCACCACCTGCGTCCGTTCGCTGTCGAGCGTACCGATCAGCGGGAGAGCAAGCACGCCGTCCCACAGTTTCACCACCGGCGTCGAGAGTTCCAGCATCTCGGACTGCTGGCGGGCGATGAGTTCTTCCCGCGTCTTGAGCGCCACCGATGTGGTGTGAAGCGCAAACTGATCGATGGCGCGCGTCGCGTTCCAGACCTCGCGCGCCACGATTTCCGGCTGCTGCGAATACAGTCGCTGCAACAGCGCGAAGAGCGGCTCTTTCAGAGACAGGATGAAGGTGGCCACCTCCACCGCGCTCACGCCCTGGCGCGATTGCTCGATCGAGAAGTCGGTCAGCACCTCGCGCGCGTGTTCCCACGCGGCGCCGTCGATCGAATCGAGAGAGCCGGATTGCGCGCCTTCGCGGAATGCGCCGAGGAACTCGCGGGCGGCTTTGTGCAGTTCGGGGCCGGTTTTGCCCTGCTTTGCTACCCAGTCGGAGAGAAGTGAGGCTTCATGTTTCAGCAGCGCTTCAGGGATCACGGTCGAGGTTTGGGCCATGTTTAATGGTCAGGTTATCGCGCCGGACCAGACCAATGCGACTCCGCGGGGGTGATGGAAGGACGTTATAGAACGCGCCGGGGCCCGCGGCTTCTAGCCTTCGATCGCGACCGCTTTCTTCAGCCGGCGCAAATCGAGAATCAGCAGCATCACCAGCCGCTCGATCTCATCCCGCACCTCGCGATAAACCTCGATATCCGCGCGGAAAGGGTCTTTCACGGGCCAGTCCACGATCGAATGCGCCCCGCCGAGCGCCGCCTCGCGCAGCCCCACCCCGGAAAGGTTCACTACGATATCGAAGTTGCCCGCCAGAATCGGCTCGAACGGCGCCGGCACGTGCCCGGCCACGTCGATGTCGCGCTCCCGCATCACTTCCACGGTGCGCGGATCGACGAACGGCACCGGCATCAGCCCGGCGCTCCGCGCCTTCAGCACGTCGCCTCCATAGCAGTTTGCGAAACCT
>DAIDJK010000241.1 GCA_027450225.1 Bryobacterales bacterium
GTCCGGGCCATGGCGAGCCGGAAGGGCCCCGAAACAGTTCGGCTGAGCGACTTCACGTGAGCGCCGCAGCCGAGCGCCAGCCCCAGTTCGTGCGCGATGGCGCGCACGTAGGTTCCCGAGGAGCAGTGAATGCGCAGGCGGGCGCAATCGCCTTCAAAACGCTTCAGCTCGAGCTCGTAAATGGTGACGTTCACCGGTTCGAGTTCCACCGGTTCGTTGCGGCGCGCCAGTTTGTAGGCGGGCACTCCGGCTATTTTTTTTGCCGAAACCGGCGGCGGAGTCTGCCGGATTTCGCCTCGCATGGGCGCCAGACACATTTCGAGATCGGCGGCGGAGAAGCGTGGCTCGCCGGAGGGCCCGGTGGGATCGCCCGCGCGGTCGTAGGTGGAAGTGGCGAATCCGAAACGGATTTCGGCGTCGTATTCCTTGTCGGCGCGCTCCCAGAAACGCGCCAGCCGCGTGGCCTGGCCCACCATCACCGGCAGAACGCCGGTAGCGATGGGATCGAGGGTGCCCAGGTGGCCCACGCGGCGCGTTTTCGCCATGCCGCGTATTTTGTTCACAACATCGTGGGAGGTCCAGCCCTCGGGTTTATCCACCACGATGATTCCGTTCAGCGTCATTTCTCCCCTTCCAGCTCGCCAATCACACGAAGGAGCACGGTTCCGACCACATCGAAGCTGCGCGCGCTCAGCTTGTCCATCGTGTCCTGCGGGGTGTGCCAGTAGGAATTGTTCGGCCCGAAATCGAAATCGATCAGATCGAGCGCGCGTACGCCTGCATTGATGAATGGCATATGATCGTCGCCGATCTGATTGGCATTATTGGGAAATTCGGACGAATATCCCAGAGCGGCGGCTGCGTTCCACACCAGATTGCGCAGAGAAGCGGCGGAACTGGTTTCGTAAACCAGATGGAGGTCTTTATCGCCGATCATGTCCACGTTGATGAGGGCTTTGAGCCGGCCGAGCGTGCCGTCGGATGCCCAGCGCGCCGCCAGGTGGCGGCTGCCGTAAAGACTGTCGGCGTCGGACCAGTCGTGAAAGGCCTCTTCGCCGTCGAAAAACACGATATAGACGTCGTCCCGGCGAGGCCGGTGGGCGATGGTGGCGGCAAACTCCAGCAGAAATCCGGTGGAGGAGCCCCCATCGTTGGCGCCCACGAAATTCGCCATCTTCTTGGTGTCGTAGTGCCCGGTGATGGCGATGGCGCGTCCGGATTTGCCAGGAAACCGGCAGATGATGTTGGTCATCGGCACGGGTCCGTCGGGGGTGCCGGCGGAGAAGGAGTCTTCGGTGACCGAACATCCGTCGGCGGCCAGTTCCCGGCGAATTAAGGCGCGCAACCGGACAATGGCGGCCGATCCATCCGGCCGGGGGCCCATCGCGACGGCGCGGCGCGTGAAGGCGAGCGCCTGCTCTCCGCTGAATGCGTGACCCGAACCGGCGGCGGCATACGCGTTCAGGGAAGTGACCAGCAAAGTGACAGCAAGGAGGCGCGACACCATCTCTTTACGATATGACGCCTGGCATGAATTCCCGGTTGAGCCCCGGAGGAGCCGCTGCGCATCCAGAAAAACGGAGAAATCCAGGCAGTCCGGGGAACTGAATTCCGTGGAAACATGTGGGCCGGCGGGAGACGGCGGCCTGGACGCCAAAGTGCAACCCGGTTGTACAGGAGTGAAGGTGGGGCTGAACGACGCAGGCATCGGTGGAGCGCTGCGGGCTGAGCGCCTGCGGCAACGGTGGTCGATCGAATACATCGCGCGGGAGACCCGCATCTCGCCCCGCATGCTGGACGCAATCGAGCGGGACGACCTCGAATCGCTTCCAGGTCTTTTGTTTACGCGGAATTTCGTAAAGCAGTACGCGCTGGCGCTGCGTCTTGACCCGGCGCCGTTCCTCGATGCGCTTCCGGCGCTCGACATCGAGTCGGCTCCGATGCCGCAGCTTCAGGAGCGGGAGCGCGAGAAACTGGCTTGGAATCCTGCGTGGAATAGCGCAATCGCATCGGTTGTCTGGATCATGGCGGCAGCGGCTGCGGCGGGCGCGGCGTATGTCCACTTCAGCCGGCCGGTGCTGGATCAGATCCGGCAGAAGTCGGCGGCAGCGGCTGTCATCACGCCGAAACCTGCCGCCGAACCCGTTTCGGCCCCCACTCTGGCGACGCCCGCGCCCGGGGATCCCGTGAAAACGCCGGCCCGGCCGGAGGAAACCCCGTCCGCTGCGCCGCCGCTCCGCAAGGTAGCGGAAACGACGACGCGAAATGCGGGCAACTCCAGTGTGAATTCGCCGCACAAGGTGAATGTGCTGATTCAGGCGCGCGCGGATTCCTGGATCGAAGTTTCCGAAGATGGAAAATCCGTGTTCAGCGGAATATTGAAATCGAATGAATCCCGCGAATTTTCGAGCGACGACGCCATCAAGCTGGTCGCCGGCAATGCGGGCGGCATCACGGTTTCATTGAACGGTCACGCCCTGAATTCACTTGGCGCGGAAGGGCAGGTCAGGACACTCCGGTTGACGGAGGCAGGTCCGCAGGCTCTATCCCGTCCTCCGCAGGCTGCCCCGAGTCAGCTGTAGCCTTTGGCCGCCTTCGGGCCAGAATCGCTTCCCGTCTTTCGGCCAGCAAAGCACGCCGCCGCTGGCGCTCCGCGATCAGCAATTCACGGCGCCGCCGGTGTTTCACGCTGACATCGATCTTGCGCCAGAAGATCTTGAAATACGATATGGCCGACCAGAGTGAAAAAAAGACCACAATTACCAGCGACCAGTTCGCCCAGACCCGGACCCGAACGTGGTGAATCGAGATCATCAGCAGAGAAATCGCCAGCACCTGGGCGGCGGTTTTGGTTTTTCCAAGTTCATTGGCGCTGATGGTGAAGCCTTCCGCGGCGGCAATGCTGCGCAGCCCCGAAACGGCAAATTCGCGGCCCACGAGAAGAACCACCAGCCAGCCCGGCACGATCTGTACCTGCACGAGCGAAATAAGGGCCGCTGAAACCAACAGCTTGTCGGCGATGGGATCGAGCAGGGTTCCGATGGTGGTGACCTGCTTCCAGCGCCGCGCCAGATAGCCGTCGAGAAGATCCGTCGCGGCCGCCAGCCAGAAAATCAGCAGCGCTATCAGATCATTACTGATGACCGTTCCGTTCCAGTGCAGTATGATTCTTTGCTGTACCAGAACTGCCACGAGCAGCGGCACGAAGAAAATGCGCGCAATCGTCAGGCTGTTCGGGGCGTTCATAGAGGCGGCCAGGTTGTGGAAATCACCTGATTGTAATTATTTCCCGGCGATATTCCTGAATTGTTTCGGCGAGCGTTGTCAAGCCGACAGAAGCCCTTTTTTTTGAACAACCTGGCTAGACTGCTGCGCATTGGTTCAAAAGCCCACAACTCACGGGGAAACAATGCTTTGCGGGCTCCATCCATTAGTTCTGCACAGAATTTTCCACAGGGCCCGAGGATTCCCGGCCAGGTGTGGCGGGAGGCACGAGGTAGCGGTCCATGCGGCGGCGGAGCGATTCGGGCGCATCCACTTCGAGTTCGCACCAGTTGTCGGAATAGTGAGCAGCGCGCACTTTGCCGAACTGATGAATCAAAGCGATGGCAGCCGCGTCGTGTATGGGCACGCGAAATTGCACGCTTTCGACCGGATCGAACGGAAGATTGCGGTCGATTGTATCGAATAAATCGGCAAGGCCCTGCCCGGTGAGCCCGCTCACCAGAACCGAAGGCGCGGGAGTGGTTCGCCCGGCGCCGTCAAAAAGGCGCGCTCCGATGAGAGCGGCGTCGGTTTCGCCCGCAGGCAGCCGGTCCGATTTGTTGAGCACCAGAATCTGGGGAGTCTGAGCCGCGCCGATTTCGCCCAGAACGCGCAGGACTTCCCCCACGTGGGCACTCGCCTGATCGGAAGAGACGTCCACCACATGCAGGATCAGTTCGGCGTCAGCCACTTCCTCCAGCGTGGCCCGAAAAGCATCGATGAGCGTGGTGGGCAAATTCCGAACGAAGCCAACGGTGTCGCTGATCAGGATTTTGCGGCGTGACGGCAGCGTGAGTGAGCGAACCGTCGGATCGAGGGTGGCGAACATGCGCGCGTCGGCCAGTACTCCGGCGGCGGTCAATCGATTGAAAAGCGTAGACTTGCCGGCATTGGTATAGCCCGCAAGCGAGACCGTGGGAACCGGAACGGCGTCGCGTTTGCGGCGATGCAGCGCGCGGGCCCGGCGGACACGCTCGATATCCTTTTCCAGCTTGCCGATGCGGACCTGAATGCGGCGGCGATCGGTTTCGAGCTTCGTTTCGCCGGGACCTCGGGTTCCGATACCGCCGCCGAGCCGCGAGAGCGCCGTCCCCTGGCCGGCCAGACGCGGCAGCAGATATTTGAGCTGGGCGAGCTCCACCTGCAGCCTGCCCTCCGCCGTGCGCGCGCGGCTGGCGAAAATATCGAGGATCAATTGGGTTCGATCGATCACTTTGCGATCCAGCGCCTTCTCGAGGTTGCGCTGCTGCGTGGGCGTCAGGTCGTGGTCAACGATGACGACGTCGGCTTGCGAAGCGTCCGCCAGTTCGCGAATTTCGCGAACTTTGCCCTGTCCGAACAGGGTGGCCGCGTCGGGATCGGGGCGCACCTGGAAGAGTTCTCCGGCAACGTGGGCGCCGGCGGTCCGGGCCAGTTCGGACAGCTCCTGGAAGGAGTCCGATGCGGCATCCGACACTGCGCCTCTGCGCCTTTCGAAACCGGCGAGAATCGCCTTTTCCGGGGCTTGTGCGACCGAAATCGTGGGCTTCAACCCTCGGTGTGAGAACCCGCGCCAGCCGATTGCGTCAATGCGGGGGCAGCGTTCTGGTGATTGGCCGGATGAGCGGCCGGATGGTGCATTGCGCGGGTGGTGACGACGGTGGAGATGGCGTGCTTGAAAATGAGCTGCTCCTGATTATTGGTCTCGAGCACGAGTGAATATTTGTCGAAACTCTTGATCCGCCCGGAAAGTTTCACGCCGCTCAGGAGATAGATGGTGACCAACCCCTTGTCCTTGCGCGCATTATTCAAAAAGCTGTCTTGTATATTTTGCGCTGGTTTATCCATGTGCTTCCGCGCCCTGAAAAGTTGAAAAGAAAGCAGGCAGGGCCGCTTGCATTTTAACCCAACCGAAGCGAGAGACGGAGTTCCGGACAGCGCGGCGTGGCGCCCGTCTTGCAGCGGCGGCAGCCGGAGCCACACTGACGTGAGGAAGCGCGCCGCCATTCTCACCTTTGCCGCCGCGGTTGTGATCGCCGCCGCGATTGCGGTCATCTGGAGATTCCACGAAACAACCGGTAAGCCGGCGTCGCAGCGGGCCGCCGCGCCCCTGAGCGCCCCGCGTGCAATGCCCGCCGCGCCGCGCGCCATTGCTCCCGCCGCGCCGCCGCACTTCAGGACCGGAGAACGCATCGGGGAAATCGCAATCCCGCGTCTGAAGGTGCGGGTGCCCGTGTACGAAGGGGATGACGAGCGTATTCTTGCGATCGGCGCGGGCCACGTGCCCGGAACCGCGTTGCCCGGTTCGCCGGGAAATATCTGCATCGCGGCGCACCGGGATCGCTTCTTCCGGCAGTTGCGCTTCATCCGGCCGGACGACGAGATCGTTCTCTATACGAAGCAGGGTCCGCTTCGGTACCTGGTGAAGACGACGGTGATCGTTCCGCCGAGCCGCGTGGATGAACTGCTGCCGGGTCCGCGGCGCGATTTGACGCTGGTAACCTGCTATCCGTTCTATTACGTGGGGCACGCCCCGAAACGGTTCATCGTCCACGCCACGCGGGAGCCGGTGGAGCAGGAGACCGCGGTGCGCCCGTCATTGCACGGATAATCAGCGCACGGATAACCAACGCGAAACCCGGCGGAGTTATGATGGGCACCGGCGATGCTCATGACATCCGCAACCGTTACCAAACCACCCATCCATATTCGGAGCATGGGAGAAGCCGATATCGGGGAGGCGGCGCGTATTGTGCGGGTCGCGTTCGGGACGCACATCGGGGCGCCCGACCCGGAAGCGTTCGGACTCGACCGCGATTACATCGGGACGCGATTCCGCAATCCGTCTGTTGCGGCGCTGGTGGCGGAGATCGACGGGCAGATCGCCGGTTCGAATGTGGCGACCCGTTGGGGCGGCTTCGGATTCTTCGGCCCGCTGACGGTGCGGCCGGACCTGTGGAACAGCGGAGTGGGGCAGAAACTGCTCTCCGCCACCATGGAAATCTTCAGCGAATGGGGCGTGCGGGATGCGGGCCTGTTCACCTTCGCCAACAGCCCCAAACACGCGGCGCTTTACCAGAAATATGGATTCTGGCCGCGATTCCTCACCGCAATCATGGCAAAGCAGGTGAACGGGGCCGGTGGCCGCAAGGGGCCGTCGGAAGCTGGTTACTTCTCGCGGGCAGAAAGCGAGATAACGCTTGCGGAGTGCCGCGAAGTGACCGATCTGATTCATGAGGGGCTGGATGTGAGCTGCGAAATTCGCGCCGCCCGGGATCAGCGGCTGGGAGAAACGCTGCTTGTTTATGACCGCGCGACGGGCAGGCGCGTGGAAGGCTTCGCGGTATGCCACTGTGGCGAGGGCACCGAGGCCGGCAAAGAAATCTGCTACGTGAAATTCGCGGCCGTGCGGCCGTCGGATCATGCGGCGGCGGTGTTCACGGATCTGCTGGATGCCTGCGAGGCGCTGGCGGCATCGCGCGGTCTGAAGAGGCTGGAAGCGGGAGTGAGTACGGCGGCGATCGAGGCGTATCGCGCGATGTTCGACGCCGGATTCCGGACCGCCATGCAGGGAGTCGCGATGCATCGCAATAATGCGCCAGGCTGGAACCGGCCGGGGTACTTCGTACTCGGCGACTGGCGTTGAGGAGCAGGACGCAGGCGGGAAGCAGGACGCAGGCGGGAAGACAGGACGCAGGCGGGAAGACAGGGACGATGAAGCGCACCTGGGCCATCATCGGTGTGAGGAATGTACCGAACAGTTTCCACTGGTATCAGTCTCTGTTCGGCCATCCGCCATCGGCGCCTGCGCATGACCATTTCGGCCTGATTTCCGATTCGGATGGAACGGTCCTGCTCTGTCTTCACCAATGGGGCGCCCATGAACATCCGTCGTTGATGCGTCCCGATCCGGCGCCTGGGAACGGGCTCCTGTTGTTCTTCCGGGTGGATGATTTCGAGCAGGCGCTTCAAAGAGCCCGTTCTCTCGCAAGCCCGTTCGCCGAAGAGCCGCATCTCAATCCGAACACCGGAACCAGGGAATTCTCGCTCCAGGATCCGGACGGATATCACGTCACGATCAGTTCGCTTTCCTGATCGAAAGCCATAGCGCAGGGCGCGAAAGCAGGGCTTCAGGAAGGGGTATTTGCAAAGCGCTCCCGGGCGAACGCGCCCACCCTCTCGCGAAGCTGATCGCGAATGCGGCGAAATGCAGCCAGACGCTGCTGCTCGTCGCCTTCGACGGCGGCCGGATCTTCGAGGCTCCAGTGCAGGCGCGCGGTATCGGCCGGGAACACCGGGCAGGTGTCCCGTGCGTTGTCGCAGACGGTGATCACGTAATCGAACGGCTGGCCGGCGAACTCGTCCACGGACTTCGAGCGGTGACCGGAGATATCGATGCCGAGTTCAGCCATCACCGCGATCGCCTCGGAGCGTACCGAGCCCGGCCGCGTGCCGGCGCTGAACACCTGATCTCCGGGACCGGACAGATGGCGAAGCAGACCCTCCGCCATCTGGCTGCGGGCGGAGTTACCCGTACAGAGAACCAAAGTGCGCATGCTGGTGGCGTATATCCTTTTCGAGTTTCTCTACTGTAGTCACGATGGAGCGCGCCGGGTTTCGAGTGCAGAGGAAGAGCACCTTGAAACGCCCAGTTGTCATATCGGGTTTTGCTCGCTTCAGCTCTTTGGATTCACGTCGAACTCGCCTGCTGCGCCCTGCAGGCTTCCACGGCGGCGAACATCCCGCCGAACCACTTTCGATTGATCCAGAGCGCGACGTTCACGAGCCCGATCAGAACCGGCACCTCCACCAGCGGTCCGATCACGGCGGCGAAAGCAGCGCCGCTGTGTATGCCGAACGTGGCGATGGCGACCGCGATGGCCAGTTCGAAGTTGTTCGACGCGGCGGTGAAGGACAGCGTGGCGGCCTCGGGATAAGCGGCGCCCACCTTCCTGCTCATCCAGAACGACGCGAAGAACATCAACACGAAATAGAGGATCAGCGGAATCGCCACGCGAATGACGTCGAAGGGCAACTGCACGATCATGCGGCCTTTCAGGCTGAACATCGCCACGATCGTGAACAGGAGCGAGATCAGAGTGACCGGGCTGATGCGCGGGATAAAAGCGCTCTCGTACCAGTCACGCCCCCGGGCTCTCAGCAGCACAAATCGCGTCAGCATGCCGCCCACGAACGGAATGCCGAGGTAGATGGCGACGCTCTTCGCGATTTCGGCCATGGAAATATTCACTTCCACTGCCGCGAGCCCCAGCCATCGCGGCAGCGTTGACAGGAAGAACCAGGCATAAACCGGGAAGAACAACACCTGAAACACGGAGTTGAGCGCCACCAGACCCGCCGCGTACTCGCGATCGCCGTGCGCCAGGTCGTTCCACACGATCACCATCGCAATGCAGCGGGCAAGGCCGATAAGAATCAGGCCTGTCATGTATTCCGGCTTGTCGCGCAGCAGCAGGACGGCAAGCGCGAACATCAGCGCCGGCCCGGCGATCCAGTTCTGGATCAGCGAAAGCACCAGAACCCGGCGGTGCTGGAAAACCCGCCCCATCTCCTCGTAGCGCACTTTGGCCAGCGGCGGGTACATCATCAGGATCAGGCCGATGGCGATCGGAATCGACGTCGTCCCGAGGCTCAAGCCGTTGAGCAGCGGGGCGACGCCGGGCGCCAGATAACCCAGCGCGACGCCGGCCGCCATTGCGG
Source organism: Bryobacterales bacterium (assembly GCA_027450225.1). GTDB lineage: Bacteria > Acidobacteriota > Terriglobia > Bryobacterales > Bryobacteraceae > BOG-234. Next base: position 8,965 of record DAIDJK010000241.1, read on the forward strand.
CGAAGATCCAGAGCGTTAGAAAGCGATCGAGGAACGCAAGCCGGGCGCCGGGCATGGTTCACTCCGTTACGAGCAGCAGTTCGGGCCGCAGCAGGCTTTTTCCGCGGGCTTCGCCGCGCGCACGAAAGCGCTCATGAACTTGCCTTCCACCTCGGGCGCGAGCTTTTCCAGATCGAGACCCTTGTCCGCGAGGAACGTGAGCGCCTCTTCCGGCCGATACACGCGCGTCGGTTCGATCCCGATGGACTCGAAGCCCGCGGCAGCGAGCTTTTCGCGGTACTCGTTCTCCTCGAGCGCGCCCGCGACGCAACCGGCCCAAAGCAGCATGTTTCTGCGGATTTCGTCGGGAATCTCGCCGCGCGTAACCACGTCCGATACCGCGAAGCGGCCGCCGGGCTTCAGAACCCGGAACGCTTCACGCAAAACACGGTCCTTGTCGGCTGAAAGATTGATGACGCAGTTGGAAATGATCACGTCGACCGAAGCGTCCGGCAGCGGTATGTGTTCGATCTCGCCTTTCAGAAACTCGACGTTGGGGACGCCGGCCTTGCGCTGGTTGTCCCGCGCGAGAGCGAGCATCTCGTCCGTCATATCCAGACCGTAAGCCTTGCCCGCGGGCCCGACCCGTTTCGCCGAAAGCAGCACATCGATGCCGCCGCCAGACCCCAGATCGAGCACCACCTCGCCCGGCGACAATTGCGCAAGCGCGGTCGGATTGCCGCAGCCGAGCGACGCCAGCACCGCGGCCTCCGGCAGTTCATTCTTCTGCAGCTGGTCGTACAGATCCGATGTGATCGGATCTCCGTCCGAGCAGCAACTCGATGGGCTGCTCCCGCAACACGAATTGCCCTCGCCTGATACCACGCGCAGCGCGGCCTGGCCGTACTTCTCCCTCACCACGTCTTTTACGGTGCTCACAGAGTTTCTCCTATTCGCAGCAAACGACCTTCTTCGGCTCCACGGCCTTGTTCCGTGTGCAACACTCCGCGTACAGGAAGCCGAGCACGTCTTCGAGCGCTTCCGTGTTCGCGGTGTAGCGCAGAAAAGTGCCCTCGCGCCGAACCCGCACCAGATCTTCGTTCTTCAGCTTGTCCAGATGGTGGGACAGGGTGCTGGGCGTAATGTCCAGCTCGGTTGCGATCTCGCCCACGAACATGCCGTCCGGATGCGCGGAGAGCAGCAGGCGAACGATGCGAAGCCGGGGCTCGCTGCCCATGGCGGCGAACATGTCCGCATAGCGCGTGACAGCCTCCTGCGTGACCTTCGCCGCCACGGGACGCGCTCCTTTGCCATCCATATTTCGATAATCGTGCAATTATCGGATTGTGTCAAGCGGCAGGCGCAGGTGCGTCTGCGAAAGGTGAAATCGGAGAGCTTGCGCGATGGCGTTTCGGCGGCGCCGCGCCATCGCCGGTATCGATTACAGCGCCGCGGCGAACTCGGCGACGCGCTCCCGCTTCCACAGGCGGATGTAGCCATCGAGCTGCTGCATCATCTCGCGGAAGCCTTCGATCGTGAGAGACTGGGCGCCGTCGCTGACCGCCTTCTCCGGGCAGGGATGCACTTCCACGATCATGCCGTCCGCCCCCACGGCAACGCCTGCGCGCGCAAGCGCCGGAACCAGGCTGCGCTTGCCCGTGGCGTGGCTCGGATCGAGGATGACGGGCAGATGCGTCAGTTCATTCAGCACCGGCACGGCGGCGATGTCGCACGTGTTGCGGGTGGCTGTTTCGAAAGTGCGGATGCCGCGCTCGCAAAGCATCACCTGGGAGTTCCCGTGCGCCACGATGTACTCGGCGGACATCAGAAGTTCCTTGATGGTGGAACTGAGGCCGCGCTTCAGCATCACCGGGCGCTGGCACCGGCCGAGCGCCTTCAGCAGCGCGAAGTTCTGCATGTTGCGCGCGCCCACCTGCATGATGTCCGCGTACTCGGCCACCAGATCCACGTCGCGATCCGTCATCACTTCGGTGATCACGGCCAGCCCGGTGGCTTCACGCGCTTTCGCGAGCAGTTTCAGGCCATCGCCTTCCATGCCCTGAAAATCATAAGGCGAAGTGCGCGGTTTGAACGCCCCGCCGCGCAGGATCTTCGCGCCGGCTTTCGCGACGGCCTCCGCCGTCTCCATGATCTGCTTCTCGTTCTCGACCGAGCACGGGCCCGCCATGGTGACAAACTCGTCGCCGCCGATCTCGGCGCGCCCGACTTTGATCACCGTGCGCTCCTTGCGGAATTCCTTGCTCACGAACTTGTACGGCGCCGAGATGCGCACCGCCCGCTCCACGCCCGGCGTGGCTTCGAGGGATTCGAGACAAGCCGTCACATCGCCGCCCACGCCTACGACACCGATCACGACTCGTTCCTCCCCTTCGATCGAGTGAACGCGAAACCCGAACTCGCGGATACGTTCACAAACATGCTCCACCTCCTGCTTTGTCGCGTGAGGCCGCATCGAGATGATCATTGCCTGAATCTCCTTGCTTCGAAAAAAGAAGCCGCAATAAAAAACCCACTCTTCCGAGTGGGTTGGTTTAGCGGAACCTGCTTGAAATCAGACCAAACCAACGCCACTATGTGAAGTGGTACCAAAATCGGTAGTAACCGAAGCTGGCGAATTGGAAGGCCATCGAAAGACTTACTATACCAAAAAAATCGACGATATCAAGCGTAGTACGTCACAGGGCAGCGATCACCGCTTCTGTTACCTGGCTGGTGGTGCTGGAACCACCGAGGTCTGGTGTACGCACCTTCTTTGCCGAAAGTACTTTGCCGATAGCGGTTTCCAGATCAGCCGCCGCATCCCCACGTCCCAGATGCTCCAGCATCTGCCCCACGCATAAAAATGTCGCCAGCGGATTCACGATTCCCTTGAACGCAATGTCCGGGGCCGAACCGTGCACCGGTTCGAACATGGAAGGGAAGCGCCGCGTGGGATCGACGTTCGCACTGGGCGCAAGGCCCATGCTGCCCACGATGATGGCGGAGATGTCGCTCAGGATGTCGCCGAACAGATTCGACGCGACCACCACATCGAAGCTTTCCGGTCGGCGAATGAAGTTCATGGCGGCCGCATCCACCAGCAGCGATTCGGTCGAGATGTCCGGAAATTCTTCCGCCACCTTCGCGAAAACCCGGTCCCACAGCACGAGCGAAAAGCCCTGCGCGTTCGATTTCGTCACGCTGGTCACGCGCTTTTTGCCGTTCCGTTTGCGCGCCAGTTCAAAGGCGAAGCGAACCACGCGCTCCACGCCGCGGCGGGTAAACACCGACGTCTGGATCGCAACCTCGTCCGGCTGATCCTGATACAGAAAGCCGCCGATCTGCGCGTATTCTCCCTCGGTATTCTCCCGGACCACGACCATGTCGATCTTTTCCCCTTTGCGCAGCGCCAGCGGAGAATCGACGCCTTCGTATAACTTCGCCGGGCGCACATTCGCGAACTGATCGAACGTGCGGCGAATGGGCAGCAGCAACCCGTTCAGCGTCACGTTGTCGGCGATCTTCGGATGCCCGACCGCGCCAAGAAGTATGGCATCGGCTTGGCGCAACCGGTCGAGAAAATCCTCCGGGCACATGCGGCCGTGGCGGAAGTAATAATCCGAGCCCCAGTCGTAATCGGCGTAGTCGAGATGAAACCCGTACTTCGGCTCGAGAGCGGCGATGACGCATTTGGCCTCCGGGATGATCTCCTGGCCTGCGCCATCGCCCGCGATGACGGCGATCCTGTATGTCGGCATCTGGAGGAGTCGCGGCTTATTCCGTCGGCGGCGCCGGCGTGCGCGCGTGCGGTTCGGTTGAGCCTTCCGTCAGGCCAAGCACCCACTTGATCGCTTCGAAGTACATCTTCTGGATATCCGGATCGTTCCAGGCTTCGTTGGTATGGCCCAGCGTCGAATAGAAGACGCGGCCCTTGCCATACATCTTGGACCATGCCACTGCGAAGTCGTGATCCTGACGGTGCACGCGCGGGTTGTTGTAATCCAGCTTGCGCTCATCGAGGCGCAGCAGCACGTGAACCTTTTCGCGCGAGAACTCTTTCGAAGGCTGGTAGATCTCGTCGCGCTTCACAAATTCCTGCGGGAAATGCTTCGTCGCCGGAAAATTCGGATCTTCATTGATGATCGGCGCCCAGAAAGTGAACCACGGATGCTGATCGAACCACGCGCCGATCATCTCGCCGTATTCAGGCCACTTGTAGTTGGTGTCGAGCGCCGCGTGAACGCCCACGAACCCCTTGCCATCATCGTGAATGAAGCCCATCATGTCCTTCTTCTGCTGGTCGGTCAGATCGAGTTCGCCGGTGGTGCTGGCGAACACAAGGGCGTTGAAATCGTCGAGATTCTTTCCGTTCGGACCGACTTTGCCTTTCGTGATCAGCTCGGTGTCGGTGCGGATGTAGGTGTCCCAGAGGCCGGTGTCGTGGCCCATCTTCCAGATGGTGCCCATCGCGTCGGGAACGGAATCGTGCTCAAAGCCCTTGGTCTGGCCGATCACGAGAATACGCTTTTTATTTGTTGGCGGAGCGGCTTTGGCTTTCGGCTGCGTCCATTGCAATATGCCGATGGCGAGGAAAGCCACGGGCGCGGCGAGCGCGAGGCGGGTCAGTCTCATACGGTCCTTTCGGGTCGTTGAAAAGCGTATCAGATGCGCCCGTGTTCGCGCGCGCCGCCTGCCCGGAGCGGTTCAACGGACGCCGGTCATACAAGCGGCCACGCCGATGCAGGGATCGGGCGGCAGATACGGGATGTAGCGTATGTTTGCCGGTGTGGTCACCAGTCCGCTGAAGACGTGCGCCGAGAACGCCACAATACCGGGCGGCAGCGGCTGGGGGTTCAAAGCGACCCGGGCAATATATAAGGCCCGCTGGGACGTACTGTTCTGAAATGTGATGCAGGGGTCGGGTGGTTCCTCGGCGTCCGCGCTTATTGTCGGCGCTGTTGACGGCGGACCGATCGCGATCGTCCGGGAGGCGGCGACTCCTCCGGTGATGGCGTCGACGATCTGGAGCGTGGCAGTGAACGTCTTGCCGGAGTATGGCGCCGTAAGTCCCACGCAGTTCAGGATTTGTTCACCAGGCGCCACCAGCGCGGGGCCGGTCGCGTAGCTGACCGTCAAAGGTATGGCGGGGGAGGTGTTTTGCGCAAACGCGCCCGGGGCCGATGCGGCCACAATGGCGCAGAAAACGATTAGCGGGAGCCTGGGATTCCTGTTCATGTGTTAAATCCTCCTTGAACTGCGATTTGCTCGCAGTGAGATTTTGAGCGCGACGCTGGTTATCGCGAAATGATAATAAGAGATGGGCCACCCAACCGCAATCGCGTTCGGCGGCGGGTTCGCGTAAACGGCCCGCCCGGGAGAATCCTGGGTTGGCCTCGGATAATTTAGGAATATGGCGGTTCCACGGCTGCTGCCCTTGTTGCTGATCGTTTCCGCCGTCTGGAGCCCTGTCGCCTCGAGCGACGATTGGCTCGCGGCCGGGCTGAAGGCGCTCGACGCGAACCAGCCCGCCGAAGCCGAGCCGCTTTTCCGCAAGGCCATCGAAGCCGATCCGAAGGATTACTCGGCGCATTTCAACCTGGCGTTCGCGCTCAGCGAGCAGCACAAGGATGCCGAAGCCATCGCGGAGCTGCGTAAAACCCTGGAGCTGAAGCCCGGGCTGTATGAAGCGGATCTCAACCTCGGAATTCTGCTGCTCCGCAATCGCAAACCGGATCAGGCCGCGCCGGTGCTGAAGGAAGCCATCGCGGCGAAGCCGAAGGAGTTTCGGCCCAACGAATATTACGGCGACGCGCTGCTCGGTTCGGGCGACGCCGCGGGCGCGGAGAACGCATATCAGGCCGCGCTTGCCGCCAATCCGCAATCGGCGGAGGCGCAGCTCGGTCTCGGCCGCGCGCTGCTGAAGCAAGGCAGGCTCGATGACGCGGCCGCGCGCTACCGGACCGCCGCCGCCGATCCCAAATACCATCGCGCGCTCCTCGAACTGGCGGCGGAGTATGAGAAGCAGCGCCGTTTCGCCGACGCCATCGCCATCTATCACGAATTTCCGCAGGAGCCCTCGGCCCGGGAGCGGCTGGGCGCGCTCGAAGTCGAAAATAAAAGCTACTCGGCGGCCATTCCGGATCTGGAGCAGGTGGTGAAATCATCGCCCACCACGGCGAACCGTCTCGCGCTTGCGGATGCCTATCGCATGGCGGGCGATCATGACAGGGAGATCGCTCTGCTTCAACAGGCCGCCCAGGCCGATCCCTCGAATTTCGACTTGCAGATGATTACGGGCCGCGCGCTGCGCGATCAGCGGCAGCTCATGGCCGCGGCGCAGCATTTCGCGGTCGCGACGAAGCTACACCCGGAAGACGCGAAAGCGTGGAATGAGCTGGCTTCGGCGCTGATCGTGAGCGAAAACTATGCCGAAGGACTCGCCGCGCTCGACCACGTGCATGCGCTCGGCAAGGAAGTGCCGGGCGATTACTACCTGCGCGCCATCACTCTCGACAAGCTGAAAATGAAACCGCAGGCGATCGAAGCCTACCGCCAGTTTCTGGCGACGGACAACGGCGCTGCGCCGAACCAGGAGTTTCTCGCGCGCCAGCGGATTCGAATCATCGAGAGCGACATGAAAAAATGACCGCGCTGGCCCCCATCACGCCGCTGGCGTGGATATTGCTGCTCCTGATGGCCGCGCCGCCTGCGAGTCTCGATCAGGTGAAGTCGGATCCGAATCCCGAGCACCGGGCGAAGGCGGCCGTCGAATTCGCGGCCGCCGCGGAGCGCGATGCCGAGGCGGCATATGACAAAGGCGACATGGCGGCGGTGAAGTCGAATCTCCAAACCACGCAGGATGCCGTCGAACTGGCGCGGCAGGCTTTCGAGGACTGGGGCAAATCCGCCAGCCGCCATCCGGGGCCCTACAAGTATGCAGAAACACGATCCCGCGAGATACTCCTGCGGCTGAACGATCTCGAAAACAGGATG
>DAIDJK010000242.1 GCA_027450225.1 Bryobacterales bacterium
AGCCGCTTGCCGGAGCATGCCGCGCACGTCACCGGCGACATGTATTCCGAAAGCCACTCCCGATAATCGGCCGAGGCGTCGCGATAGATCTCCTGCAGAATCGCGAGAATGCCCGGAAATCCGTTGCTGCCGTCCAGCAAAGAATCCTGCGTTCCCCGGGGCAGCTTTTCCCACGGTGTTTTCAGCCGCACTTTCAATGCGCGCGCGGCTTCCTGAACCTTGTTGGTCACCAGGCTCGATCCTGCGCCGGGCCCGAGCCCGCCTTCGAGCAGCGGCTTCGCCGGATCGGCGATCACCTTGTCGGCATCGAAGGCCCACGTGCTGCCGAGGCCGTGACATTCCTCGCACGCGCCATAAGGGCTGTTGAAAGAGAACGAGCGCGGCTCGAGCTCAGGCACGCTGGTTCCGCATTCCACGCAGGCGAGCTTTTGCGAATACAGCGTTTCGCCGCCCTCGACCACGGAGATAATCACCAGACCGTTCGCCAGCCGCGTCGCCGCTTCAATGGAAGCCTCGAGCCGCTTCTCGATCCCGGGCTTCACGATCAACCGGTCGACGATCGCTTCGATGGTGTGATTGCGGCGCTTGTCGAGCGTGATCTCGTCTTCCACGGATCGCACCACGCCGTCGATGCGAGCCCGCAGAAAGCCCTGACGCCCGAGTTTCTCCAGTTCCTTCCTGAACTCACCCTTGCGGCCCCGCACAATCGGCGCGAGCACCTGTATCTTCTCCTCGCGCTTCAGCGAAAGCACGTTGCGCAGAATCTGCTCTGTGGTTTGCCGCGAAATCTCGTTGCCACAGATCGGGCAGCAAGGCGTCCCGATCGATGAATAGAGCAGCCGCAGGTAGTCGTAGATCTCAGTGATGGTACCGACGGTACTTCGGGGACTGCGGCCGGTTGTCTTTTGATCGATCGAAATCGATGGGCTCAGGCCGTCGATCGAATCGACATCCGGGCGCTCCATCTGATCCAGAAACTGCCGCGCATAAGTGGACAGCGTCTCCACATAGCGCCGCTGACCTTCCGCGTAGATGGTGTCGAAGGCGAGTGACGACTTACCCGATCCGCTCAATCCCGTAATTACAGTAAGCGAGTTACGCGGGATTTGTACGGAGACGTTCTTCAGGTTGTGCTGCCGTGCGCCGGAAACTGTAATCTCGTTTAACATCCGTGTTAATCTTCGTTTGCGCGTTGGTCACAGGGGTCCGGCCGGCGCCAGTTTCGCGAACGATGCCGGGTTGCATTCACTGCGGCGCGCGCACCGAAAGAGCGCGCAGAACGAACCTCGAACGTCTTGCCACGCGAGCCGTGTACCACTGCTCCGGCTGTGGCGCCCGCAATCCCGTATACAATTCCCTGGCAGCCATTTTTCAGAACCGGTGCGCCTGTCCGCTGTGCGGAAATTCGGACCTGACCAGGCTTGCCGCCATCGACCGTATTGACAAGATCACGGCCAATCCGCTGCGGCTGCTGTTGGGGATGGTCGGCGCTCCTCTTTATCACTGTACCTTTTGCCGGTTCCAGTTTTATGATCCCCGGCCGCCCGGCCCGGCTCCCGTCCGCAAGTCCGTCGCCGTAAACTTCAGGAGATGAACCTGGCGGCGGCGCCGATGGATCGCGGCAAGAGATTGGATGCATTCCTGCACGAACGGTTGCCGGAATACAGCCGCTCGCGGTTGCAGCAGTGGATTCGCGAGGGCCGGGTTTCCGTGGATGGCGCCGGGCAGAAATCGTCTTACGCGATTCGCGGCGGTGAAAGCGTTGCTCTCGCTCCGGGTCCGCTGCCGCCGTTGCGCGCCGAAGCCGAGGCGATCCCGCTCACTGTCCTTTATGAAGACGAATCCGCCGTGGCGATCGACAAACCTGCCGGCATGGCGGTGCATCCGGGGGCCGGTCTGCACCACGGCACGGCAGTGAACGCTCTGCTGCACCGGTTCGCAGAGCTCTCCCGCATCGGCGGCGATTTTCGCCCCGGCATCGTTCATCGCCTCGACCGCTTCACGAGCGGCGTGCTGCTGGTCGCGAAAACGGATGAAGCGCACCGCGCTCTGGCGGCGCAATTCGCAAAGCGGGAAGTCGAGAAGATCTATCTCGCTCTCGTGGAAGGTTGTCTTGAGGGCTCGGGGCGCATCCGCAGGCCGATCACGCGCGATCCGCGCAATCGCGCCCGCATGACGGCCCGCCTTGAGACCGGCCGGCCGTCGCTCACGGATTGGGAAGCGGTGGAGCACTTCGAAAATTACACGCTGCTGCGCATCCGGCTGGGCACGGGCCGCACGCACCAGATCCGGGCGCATATGGCGGCAATCGGCCACCCTGTCGCGGGCGACCGGCTGTATGGCGCGAAGCCCTCCGAAGACCAGAGCTGGAACCGGTATTTTCTGCATGCGCACCGGCTTGGATTCCGCAGCCCGGCGACGGGCGGGCGCGTCATCGTGGAATCGCCGCTTCCGTCCGAGCTTGTGGATTGGATGTCCGGCCTGGCCCCGGCCCGTTCGAACCCGCGCGTCCGACGCTAGAATGTAGAGAATATGAAGTACTTCTGGTCTGCGATTCTGGGCGCTTCCGTCCTTGCCGGACTTGCGCTCCGGGCGCAGACGGCCCCGTCCGCGCCCGCTGCTCCGGCGGCGCAATTTGCCGAGCCGCCGAACAACGCAGCAGCCGCTTCCAGTGGCTCGGCGGCGGAAGAACCGACGCGAATCATCCTCGACGTGACGCGCGTCAACATCCTCTTCACGGTCACGGACAAGAAGGGCCGCTTCATCACAGATCTGGGCAAAGACGATTTTCAGATCATCGAGAACAAACGCCCGCAGACCATTCAGCAGTTCACGGCGGAATCCGATTTGCCGCTGCGCCTCGCGATTCTGGTCGATACCAGCAACAGCATCCGGGAGCAGTTCCGTTTCGAGCAGGAAGCCGCCATGCGGTTTATCCGGAGCGTGCTGCGGCCTTCGCAGGATCGCGCGATGCTGGTGAGCTTCGACAGCGCCGCCGAGATGGTGACGGACCTGACGAATAATCTGAGCCAGCTCGAAAAGGGCATCACCGGCATGCGCCCCGGCGGCGGAACATCTCTCTACGACGCGATCTACTTCGCGGCGAAGGAGAAGCTGATGCTCGACCAGCCGCGCGACAAGTTCCGCCGGGCGATGATTCTGATTTCGGACGGACAGGACACCGAAAGCCGCTATTCACGCGACCAGGCGCTCGAAATGGCGCAGAAGGCGGACACCGTGATCTACGCGATCTCCACCAACATCACGCGCGAAGACAGCGACGGCGATAAGGTGCTCCGCTATCTGACGGATGAGACCGGCGGGCAGGCATTCTTCCCGTTCAAGGTGGAAGACCTCGACCAGAACTTCGAGAACATCGCCAACGAACTGCGGCACCAGTACAACATCTTTTACCGGCCGGAACCGCTGAGGACCGACGGCCTCTATCACGCGGTTACCCTGAAAGTGAAGAATCACAAGGACCTGATCGTGCGCGCGCGCAAAGGCTATTACGCGCCCAGGTTGTAAGTCTGTTTTTTCGAATCGACCAATGCCCTATTCAGAACTATTGATCAAGCCCATGCGGGAAGACCTGACCCGCTATGGAGTGGAAGAAACCCGCACGCCCGAAGACGTGGACCGCGTGCTGCGAGAGAACCGGACCGTACTGATGGTGGTGAACTCCGTCTGCGGCTGCGCGGCGGCGAAAGCGCGGCCTGGCGTGGGCGCGGCCATGCGGCATGCGGCGCGGCCGGACAAGGTGGCTACCGTGTTCGCCGGCGCGGATGAGGCCGCCGTGGCCCACGTGCGCAACCTGCTGAAGGACTATCCGCCTTCTTCGCCATCCATCGCCCTGTTTCGCGATGGCAAACCGGTACACATGATCCACCGCCGGGAGATCGAGCCCCGGGATGCCGTGCAGATCACCGCGATGCTGACCGAAGTCTTCGACCAGCACTGCTCACCCGCGGGAAAAGACGCCTAAAACAGATTGCCCGAGCCGTCGAATCCCATGGGGCGCGGCGGCTCCAGTATTTCGAGACCGGGCGACGCGCGCACCCGATCCAGAAGCGCTTTCGATACCCACATCTCATCCAGACGGCCGGTGTTGGCGATGCGGCAGACCTTCGGGGCAGCGCCGGGCAAAGCCGAATAAAGCGCCACTTCGATCGCCTCTTTGTCCGACGGAAGCGCCATCGGCAAAGGCCCTTCGCGCGTGTTGCCGCCCGGTTCGGTTGCCGTAAGAAGGTTGATGTAGCTCACCGCCGGATCGTAGGAATCCAGAAAGCGTTTCGTGGTGAAATCCGCCATGCCGATTCCGAGGCCGTTGCCGAGCGAAGCGTAAGTCAGCGACAATACCGCGATGCGCTTGTAGTTCGGTACGTGCGGGGCGTCCGAATTGCGCCAGTGGCCAATCACGTTCGGGTCCATTCCCGCCCCGGAAACGGTTTTCCCGAGTTCATCCACAACCAGCAGATCCAGTTCCTCGAAAGGGATGCGCGCGAGATGCTCTTTCGCGAGCCGCAGCAGGCGCATGTCGGCGTCGAGAAATGCTTCATAGCGGGGCTGCACCACCTCGACGGCGCAAGGCTGCCGGTATCCGTTTTCCACCACCGCAACGCCGAACAGGATCTTCGATTTCGCGAGCTGCAGCTTCGGAACCGCCCGAACCGATGGCCACAGGCCATGGTTGTGCGCCTGCTGCGCGCCCGCCTGCTTGCCGAGCCCGATGGTGCACATCTTCAGCAGACCGGAAGCCAGTTCGCCCGCCGATTCCGGGTGCGTCTTCACTCGCCCGAGAACGATGATGCCGTCCGCCTCCGCGGCGAACGAATCCAGATGCGCCACGGCGCCGGTTTCCGATTCGCCCAGAGCGCGCGTCTCCATCGTGGCGCGAACCGGCGCGCCAACCGAAGCTTCGTCGATGCCCAGACGGCGCAGGATTTCCGCCTGCCCTTCCGGCACTGCGCCGCCATGGCTGCCCATCGCCGGAACCACGAACGGCTCGCCGCCCGAGGATTTCACCGCATCCGCGATGCCGCCCACCAGATCGGTGAAGCCGCCGATGCCGCGGCTGCCCGCGGTGATCGCGATACGGCTGCCCGGGCGTACAGCGGCTGCCAGGCCGCGTTCGGCCAGCATGCGCCGCGTCTCGTCCCGCACGCCGGCGATGTGGTCCGGCTTCAGCTTCTGCCGGATTCGCGCCATTGGCGGAGCGGCCAGCCCTGGAAAGGGCATCACTTGAGCCAACAGGTTTGCTCCTGATTCGACTGTAGGTTTCCCGCGGCGCAGGCATCAAATCCACCAGGCACGGTTATGTTGGAAAGTTGCGCTCCGCGGCGGCGCCCCGGGAGCTCCGTGAGCTTTCACCCGTCCCAACTCTGGAAGTCATCGTGCAACCTCTCGTTCGGTGATGCGCTTCGCGGAAAAAGTCTGTCTGGTAACGGGCGGTGGTTCAGGAATCGGACGCGCGGCCTGTGTTCGCTTCGCCGCGGAGGGCGGCAAGGTTCTGGTGGCCGACGTGAACGAAAGCGCGGGCGCTGAAACCGTCGCC
>DAIDJK010000243.1 GCA_027450225.1 Bryobacterales bacterium
TGCTTGAAATCCCCCAGCCGGTCCAGTTCCAGCACAATGCCTCCATCGCCGGGATCGACAAAGAACGTGGGCGTGAACTTCGCGTTCCACACGATCTCGTCGGCGCGATACGAATAGCGTGCATTCACGGTCTGCCCGAACGTCTCGTCATAGCCCTTCAGCATGATCAGGATCTCGGCCTGCATCGCCACGAGATCCGCGGCCGTTTTGCCGTAAAGCGGGCTCAAGGCATCGATGGGGTGCACGATCGTCCAGCTCAGCGGAAAAAAGAGGATGCCTGGACGCTCCAGCGTGAGCACGTCGAATTTCCGTTCAGGACCCGACTTCGACGTGTTGACGGACAGCAACAGAACGCGCGCCTCCAGTTCCATCAGGTTGTACGGACGCTCGTTGGCGGCGCGAAACATCAGCGCCATGCCATCCTGATATGGCGCCATGAGCGCGTTCCGGCTGAAGCGGATGCGCGCGGAAGGTTTGGAAGCGCGGGCCACCAGCAAACCTGTAATCACCGAGAAACCGAGCAGCCCCACCAGCGCTTCGAACGACGCGACCGCATTCGCCTCAAGTCCGCGCGGGGCGAAATTGCCGTAACCGACGGTTGTCAGCGTATGCGCGCTGAAGAAGAAACACTGGAAAAAACGCCGCACCGCTTCCGGCGAGGACACGCCGTCGATTTCGCCCGCCGGCAGCGCGAAGTAGACGCAGGCAAAGCCGAGATTGGCGACCAGATACGCCGCCAGCGCGAGAAGCCCAAACGTCGCCCAGGACAGATTGACGATAGTCTGCCACGGATGCAGCGCTCGCCATGTGGCGCCCCTTCGCCGCACGTTGAAGCTCCCATCGCGATTGACCGCCCGCCGCAAAGGCGCGCCGTATTGGGTTGTGAGGCCAGGATCGAAAGCCGGCTTCTGCATGATGGCAGTTTTCAATGTGGCACGGGCTTCGGGGCCGGGGCAATCAGAGGGTCAGATCAGTCGCACGTCAGTGCGTCAGATCGTAAATGAAATAGTTCATCGCGATCCGGTACGCAAGCGAAGCCCACTTTTCCTTGTACCGCGCTTCATCGGAATGCTCCCAGGCGTCGCCAAGGTCCATGTTGTGGCAGATGGCGACCATGATGCGGCCGCGATCATCGCGAATCGCGCGCCAGTGCGGCGTCTTTCCACTCGGACCTTTTTCATAGGTAATGCCGGTTTCGAAATACTGCGCGCCGGGCACCTGGAATTTGTCCTGAATGTCGTAAAGCGTGTGGAAGATCGGGTCGTCGTCCGGAATATCCACCACTTCGCGGTCCGGAAAGACCAGGTTCAGGCTGTGCGTGAATACGCGCCATTCCTGGTCGCCGTGGAAATCGTCCACCATCAGGAAGCCGCCGCGCAGCAGGTATTCGCGAAGCTGTTTCGCCTCGTTCTCAGGCAGCAGCCAGTGCCCCGGCTCGACGGCGTACATGATTGGCCAGTTGTACACATCATTCGTGCCGTCCAGATCCACCACCTGCTCGACCGAGCGCGTTTCGATTCGCGTCAGACGCCGGACGCCCTGCAGCAGATGCCGGTCCGAGCGCGGATAATCCATGGTCCAGTAGCCTGGAAACTCCGTGCCGTCGTTCATCACCAGCTGGCGGAACGGGTAGCCGTAGATATCGGGGTAGCGAAGGCGGGCGCGGGTCCACTCGGCCTTCTGGTTCCAGTCCGGCGGCTTCTCGAAGTTTTCGTATTCGATGCCCGGGTATTCGCGGAAAGGCCGCTGTGCGAGGAGGATGCCCGAGACTCCGAGCCCGAAAAGGGAAAGGCCGATTACGGCGCGAAAGTGCATGTACGCGCTGCTCTGAAAACCACACAGCTGCGCGTTGCGGCGAACTGTGCGCGTTTGAAACTCTCAAGCACACAGCCCGTCATGCAGACGGGCGCTGTGCGCGCTTAAATCCTCAAGCGCACAGGCGGCCACTCCGGCCGGCGTCGTGCGCGGCAAATCTTCAAGCGCACAGGCGGCCACTCGGGCCGGCGTCGTGCGCGGTAAATCTTCAAGCGCACAGGCGGCCACTCGGGCCGGCGTCGTGCGCGGTAAATAAAAGCGTAGCACGCGTTTAATTTCTATGACTCTCTGCCGGGCCCGTCGTCAGTTGCGCATGGGTAGCGGCCGGTTCCGGTGCAGGCGAGAGTGCCCGCCACGAGAGCTGTCCGCCCACATAAATCAACCAGACGCATAACGCGAGCCGCATCTTCCTCGGCGAAACCAGGCTCGTCAACTGCGTCCCGATCAGCACAGCCGGCACGCCGCCCACCAGCAGTTTCAGCAGGATCGCCCAGGGAATGCCGGTCATGGAAGCGTGAATCCCGCCCGCGAATATCGACAGCAGAAGGCCGAACGCCAGATCGGTTCCCACCACGTCCGCCGGATCAAGGTTCGTAAAGCGCATCAGCGCCACCGTTCCAAGGGCTCCGGCGCCGGCTGACGAGAATCCGACTTCGAAACCGATCGGCGCCACAATCCATGGCAGCCACTTCGGCGCGATTGCCTTCGACACGATCCCGGACGGTGAGAGACTGCGCCACAACGTACCCGCCGCGGCGATCACTACCGTGAGGCCGACGATGATCAGCACCGGACCGCTCAGTGCCCGCGCGTCGAGGCTGTTCAGCAGAAAGCTTCCGGCCAGCACGGCCGGGAGACCGCCCATCGCGACATACTTGAGCACCTGCAGATTCACATGGCCGCGTGAGAGATAGATCGGCGTCGCGATCAGTTTCACCACCGTCCCGAAAACCAGGGCCGTGGTTACGGCATCCGAGGCAGACTGGTGGAAGAACAGAATCAGGATCGGCGCCGTGAGGCTGCCTGCGCCCACGCCGGTGATGCCGATCGCCATCGCTATCAGAAATCCTGCGAGTATCTCCAAGCCGAAGCCCTGTCCGAAATGAGTATACCCCATTCCCGATGGAGATTAGAACTTTTCGGGCCGCGCGAAGTCCCCTGACCCGATCGACATTGCGGGCTTTTCGCCGCGATCTCTGAGCCGTTTGTGCTCTACGGCTCTCTCGCCGCCCGGAACCCGATCATCCGGTGATCGAGCAGCGATGGCCACGCCGACGAGCGCCAACTCGAGCGGGAATCCCAGGCGGTCAGGTAAAACTCTCCGCCGCGAAGCACCTTGTAAGCGCCCTTCTCTGGTCCTCTGGGATTCCTCTTCGGCGAAATCGAATAGTAATCGCGCCCATACCAGTCCGAGCACCATTCCATAAGATTGCCCGCCATGTCGTAAGCGCCATAGGGCGAAGCGTTGTTGTGCGTCTGCACGTCGCCGTGCTTTTCGCCATCGAAGAAGCCCACCGGCTGCACGGTGGTGAAGCTGAAGTCCTTCACATACTGCGCGTAGCTGTGGTCGATTTCATTGCCCCAGGGATACTTTCGCCCGTCGGTTCCGCGCGCCGCCTTCTCCCATTCCGCCTCGGTCGGTAACCGGTACTTCCTGCCCGTCTTCGCGCTCAGCCAGTTGCAATAAGCCACCGCCGAATCCCAGTTGACGCCGATCACCGGATAGTTGTCGCTGTTCGGCGTCCCGCCGCCGTGATTCGGCGCGTTCGTCCAGTACCCATCCTGGTCTTTCGGAACCACGCGCCCGTTCGGCCAATACTTTGTGTCGTTGTAACCCGGATCGTCGCGGAATTTCCGCCATTCGCCGTTCGTCACTTCGTACTTGCCGATGTAAAACGAATCGAGGTCCACCACATGCGCCGGGCGCTCGCGAGGGTTGCCGTCGCCGAACGTATCGCCCATGTGGAACGGCCCGGCAGGCACGAAGACGAAATCGCCGTAGCCGTCATTCACCGTTTTCGGCATCTGCGCCGTTCGCGACGTCCCGGCGCAGAGGAGCAGCGCCAGACTGCCCGCCGCCGAAAGAACCAAACCCCGCATCACTGTTTGTCTCCGTTCGGAAGCAGTCCGTTCACTTTCAGGAAGGATTCCAGCTGGCTCATCCAGACGTGAAACTCCGGATCGCCTTCGCCATCGCCGTATCCGTGCCGGCCGCCCTGATAGAGATGCAGTTCTGCGACTGCGCCGGCGCGCGTCAGTTCGGAAAACAGCTGCGCCGAGCCCAGGGAATTGCCCTTGTCAGCCTGCGCGGCGCAAAGGAAAATCGGCGGATAATCCTTCAGGTTCGTTCCCGGCTTCACCCGGCCAGGTCCGTAAATCAACCCACCATACGCGGGACGCGAACTGAATCGCTCCACCGGATCGGCCGCATTTGGATCGCCCGGCCCCGCGGCGTCGATCAGATCGTGCGCCAGCCCCGAGCCCGCCGAAAACCCAATAAATCCGATCTTGTCGGGATTGATTTTGAACTCCGCCGCATGCGCCCGCACCACCTGCATGGCGCGTTTCGCATCCGCCACGCGCGCTTCCTGGGGATATTCCGGCGCCAGCCGGTACGTCAGCACGAATGCCGTTACGCCCCATTCGTTGTAGCGTTCGGCGATGTTCATACCCTCTCCGCCATACATCAGCATGATGTTGCCGCCGCCCGGCGCCACCACCACCGCGGCATCGTTCCGCCTGCTCTCCGGCGGTTGAAACACGGTGAGAAACGGGTTATCCAGCGGCCCGTCGCCTTTCGCGCCGGGGACCTTGCCCGGCTCCCACAAAGCTATGTTGTAATTCGGCGGCGTCAGATCGCGCGCGCCTCGTTTCGATACACCCGGCTGATTTTCGGCTGCCGGCAGCAGCGCTGCTGCCGAAAGCAGCACCATCGCAGACCGCGCGGTACACGAGAAACTTCTCATATGGTGCATAGTCTATGGCGCCTTTCGCGATGTCAGTCAGGAGACTCGCCCGGTCGCCGCGCTGATTTTTTATCGAGATGAAGAAGCCCGGTGAAGCGATCGGGGTTGAGAGTATTCACACCTCAAGATCGTGGAAATTCACACTTTCACGACAAAGTTTCTACCGGCAATTTTCAGACGACGCGAGGCGCCCGCCCCGTGCCCGGCAAATGCCTGTTTCCAGGGCTTTTAATCACCGAACGGCGTCTCTTCCGCATCGACTCGCGGTGATTCAAAGCCGAAGTCACAGACCGGAATTCCAGGCAAATGACGGAATTAATAACAGAATTTTCCACAGTTTGCGAAGAAAAAACACTTGCCCGAAACGAGGCTTTTCCACCCCGGCAGGGCAGTAAAATCCATTCCGCGGAACAGGCCAGATCGAGGCTGAGAAGCGCGGGCCCAGCCTGTTCCGACTCGCAGGTTGGTAGCTCGTATGGTATCGGATATTCGAAAATTCGCTTGGAATTTCTGTACAAATTTCTAACCCGAGTGTGAGAAAACATCAGCTTCCGGCGGCTGCAGCTTTTGCCTTCTCTTTCCAGCCCGTCCGGAGTTGCCGGTGAAAAAAGGCGCGCGGGAGCCATCGATCGATGGTATTTTTGTCTCGCTCGCTGGCCGAATAGAACCGCCGCTGCCAGGCAAACCGCATGAAAACAATCCTCCTGTTCGCATTCGTTCTCCTCCCGGTTCATGCAGCCCAGCCGGTAACCACCCTCGCCAACTTTCCGGGCGGCGTTGTATATGCGGTCCAGACCGACCCGGCGGGAAATATCTACGCTGCGGGCCTTCAGGGCGGATACAGCAAGGGAAATCCGTTTGTCGCGAAGCTCAGCCCCGCCGGGCAGGTGCTTTATTCCACCACTCTGTCGGGTAATGGCTTCGGCGTCGCGTGGGCAATCGCGGTCGATTCCACCGGTTCCGCGTATGTCTTCGGCAACACGAATTCACCGGATTTTCCCGTCACTCCAGGAGCCCTGCAGGTCGCTATGGAGGGCCAGTCTCAGGGTTTCGTCACGAAGCTCGACCCGGGCGGCAGAATCGTCTACAGCACTTTCGTGGGCGGCGCCGCCAATTTGATTCCGGGGCTTGCCTCCGCTCCGGGTCTGGACAGCATTCTGGTGGATTCGGCCGGGGACGCGATTATTACGGGCACCGCCGGAACGAACACAAATCCCGGTCCTTTCCCCCCGGCGCCCTGGCCGGCGGTGAGCAGCGCCGAATCGTTCGTCCTGAAGCTGGACCCTTCGGGCGCAAAAATCCTTGGCGCGATACGCGGAATCGGCGGCATGGTCGCTGCGGATAACCAGGGAAACATTTACGTCGCAGGCGAGGAGAATGGATTCGAAGCCACCCCGTTAATCGCAACTCCCGGCGCTTTCGAAGCCGAACCGCAGAACGTGTGCAGCTCGCTCGGCGCGTTCTTTTCCTGCTCCTACCCTTACGTCGCGAAGTTGAACTCCAGCCTCAGCCAGGTTCTGTATGCGACGTGGGTCAGCGGCGAATACGGCGGTACACCCGCGGCAATTTCCGTGGACGCGCAGGGAGATGCTTTCGTCGCGGGTACGACGAATTCTCCCGACTACCCCACCACGGCCAACGCGTTCGAGCCCCGATGTCTCGCGAGCGCCCCGCGAGTCCCCAGTTGCTTCTTTATCCGCAACTGCGTCGATCTTCCCCCCGCGAGCGGCTACCTGAGCGAAGTGAATCCCACGGGAACCGGCCTGATCTATTCCAGCTACTTCAGCGGAACCCACGTGGACTCGCTCAACTTTGCGGCGTTGACGCCCGGCGCGATCTACCTGGGCGGAACCGCCGGATCGGCGGATCTTCCCGGTCTCACCGGCTACCCTCAGCAATGTCTGCCGCAGGCGTTCGAATCGCGGCTGAGCGCGGATGGAACGGAAATCGGCGCCTCCCACATCACGCCCGGAAAAATTCTGGCCTTCGATGCCCTGGCCGGAACGCTTCTCACGTCGAGCGGTTCGGATGTGACTGCGATTGACCCGAATGCGCAGCCAGCGCCTATCGCGTGCATCGTAGACGCGGCCGATCTGAAGCCGGTGACCTCCATCGCGCCGGGTGAGTTGCTGACTCTGTTCGGCAACTTCTCATCCGGCAACGCGGTGACGCCGATACCGGGAAAAGTCTCCACCTCGCTCAACGGCATCAGCGTGAATATTGATGGCGCGCCGAGCTCCTTGCTCTACGCGGGCGGCAATCAGATCAACTTCCAGGCGTCTTTCGGACTGGTCGCCGGCGTCAAGGCCGATCTGACACTGGCGTCTTCTCAAACGAATCTTCCGGATAGCCGAACGCTGCCGGTTGTGGCGAGTAACCCGGCGGCGTTTCTCAATACGTCGCCTCCATCCCCGGCGCTCGCCAATTGCAATATGCTGAGCGCCGCTACCTTGGGCGGTCTCCTGTCGCTTGCCATGAACCAGGATGGCTCCGTGAACACCTGCCTGAATCCCGCGCCGGCGGGCTCAACGGTCAGCCTGTTCCTCAATGGTTTGGGCGTGGCCTCAGCGCCGTCGATCACGTCAACCAGCCTGGCTGTAGCTTCGGTCTCGGCGCTGG
>DAIDJK010000244.1 GCA_027450225.1 Bryobacterales bacterium
GAAGACCTATCTCCGGGATCCGTGGCGTCGCAGCGGGCAGTAGAGACGCTACCATTTGCAGACTGGCGGCCGCCGCTGCCAGCCCGACAGCCCCGGCGGCCGCGCCGAGAACGATGCTCTCAGCCAGCAGTTGCCGCACAAGCCGGCCCGCGGACGCGCCCAGCGCCCCGCGAATGGCGACCTCCCGCGCGCGCCCGGCGGCGCGCGCCAGCATCAGATTGGCGACATTGGCGCAGGCGATCAGCAGAATGAGACTCACCGCGCCGAAGAGCAGCATGAGTCTGGGACGAATATCGCCGATTTCAAAGTCGAGCAGCGGAATAACCGCCATGTCGCGCGCCCAGATATCCGGCATCCGCCATGGAAACATCGGGAGGAGCGCTGGCTGCAGACGCCGCAGTTCGGCTTGCGCCTGGCGAGGCGTTACGCCGGCCTTCAGACGCCCGAAGGCGCGGATGTCAAATTTCTGCCACGCGTCCAGCGGATCGCCGCGCCTGAATGTGACCGGGACCAGAAACCGCGTATCCGCGTAGGGGAAGCGTATGTTCGCCGGCAAAACGCCGATGATGCGCCGGGCAACGCCATCGATGCGGATGGACTGCCCGAGCGCGGCGGAGCTTGCGGCGAAACGCTCGCGCCAGTAACCGTGGCTGAGCACGACAACGGGATCGCCGCCGGATCTGGAATCCTCCGGCGAAAAGAAACGCCCCAGCGCCGGAGAGACATCGAGCGTCTCGAGCGCGTTCGTCATCACCAGAGAACCGAAGACTCGATCCGAAGACGTCGCGTCTCCGACATTCGACTCGGCATCGGGACCAAAACCGCTGATGGACACGAAGGAGCTCGATCGATCCCCCACAGCGCGCACCCAGCCGACGGGGAAAAAAGCCGTGTCGTTCTCGTCGTCCGCGTAGGTGATCCGCGCGAGCCGATCCTGATGCGGAAACGGCAGCGGTTGAAGGATGATGGAATCCACCAGCGTAAAAATCGCGGTGTTGGCCCCGATTCCAAGCGCCAGCGTCAGGACGGCCGTGGCGGCGAATCCGAAGGTCTTTCGCAACTGGCGCAGCGCGAATTTGAAATCGGCGAACATTTTCTCTCCGGGGTGAACAGGACCTCCATCAGCGCGGCATTCCGCGTACCACCGCGCATGGGGCAGTGGTCCTCAAAAGAAAAGGCTTTTCACTCCCTCGCCGCGCTGCCGGTGTTCGGAGGCGGAAAACTCCGTTCGGAATTGGACACGTTCATCCCCGCGTCCAGACGCTCGCGCGCCATATCGAGCGCCTGGTCCCGATTGGCGATCCTTCCCTCGAGCTGCGCGTCCTCGATCTCATTCAGCACGATGCTGAACATGGGACCTGGGCGGTAACCGGCGGCGATCAGGTCGCGGCCCGTAACCAGCGGCTTCGGTTTCAGTTCGCCCGCCGGCGTCTCGCGCTGCTTCTCCCGGATGAATTCATAGCTCGCCAGTTGGCCATGGCTCGAAAGACAATCGAGCCGGTGCAGTTCCATGTGCTCTTCGAAATCGGGCAGCCGCATGAAGCGCTTGAGCGTACTCTCGCGCATGGCGGGCACGTCCTTGAAGCGCATGTGATTGGCGATCAGCTCCAGCACCTGATCGCAGACGGCATTGGAATACCGCAGACGCGCCATGATGCGCCGCGCGATTTCCACGCCCAGTTCCACGTGGCCGTCGAACCGTATGCGCCCGGCAATGCGGAACGTTCCCGGCTTTCCCACGTCGTGCAGCAGAACGCCCAGCGCCAGCGTAATCAATGGCTCGCGCAGCCGCCCCAGCATCAGTAGCGTATGCGTCCAGACGTCGCCTTCCGGATGGAATTCAGGCGGCTGTTCCACGCCCTTCATCGCTTCAACCTCCGGCAGAATTTCATGCAGCAGGCCGGCTGCGTCCATCAATTCCATGCCGCGCTTTGCGCCGCCTTCGGTAAGGATGCGCGAAAGCTCGTCCCGCACGCGCTCGGGAGCCACATCCCGAATCAGGCCCGCCGACGCGCGGATGGCGTCGAAAGTCGCGGGCTCGATTTCGAAGTCGAGCCGCGCCGCGAAACGCGCCGCGCGCAGCAGCCGCAGATGGTCTTCCCGGAAGCGCTTCTGCGGATCGCCAATGGCGCGAATCAGGCCAGCCTCCAGATCCCGGCGGCCGCCGGCGAAATCGAGCACCTCGCCCGAGACAGGGTCGAGCAGAAGCGCGTTGATCGTGAAGTCCCGCCGAAGGGCGTCTTCCCGCGGATCGGTTTCGAAGCGAACCCCCACCGGATGCCGCCCATCCAGATACTCCATGTCGCTGCGGAACGTGGCGACCTCCACGTGCGCCCCGCCTTCATTCACCAGCACGACGCCGAAGTGGGCCCCCACTCGGTCCGCTTTCGGAAACAGCGCCAGCAGGTCCTCCGGACGCGCGGAAGTCGCCACATCGTAGTCTTTCGGTTCGCGGCCCAGCAGGAGGTCCCGTACGCACCCGCCGACGAGGTACGCCGAGTGGCCGCGGGCCCGCAGCTTCTCGATGATCGAACCGGCCAGCTGCGCCCCGCCGGGCGTCTGATTCTCCACGTTCCCATGCTAATCTTGAGGGGCTGAATTCCGGTGATGAATGTCACAGGAAGCGGGGGAACCAATCGGAGTGCCCGCCCATGCGGGCGTCGAATCGGGGCGAAGTCCGACGCAGGACAGAGTACTTTCAAGCTCCAGCCCGTCAGCTAACCTCGCAGGCAAATTTGAAAGCCAGCCACTGCTGAACTGAACCCAAAGTGCAAGGCAGATGGTGGCGGAAGAGGAGTTCAATCCTGACTGACAAGCGGCATTTTCACGTTTTTCGCGGTTCCTCTGTGATTCCCGTTAAAATACGGACGTTGGCATGACCTCGGAAACAACGGCGGGACGCCAGGGCGCGAAGGTCGTCATCGCCACCACCGTCGCGCTCGCATTCATCTCCTTCTGGCGCGCAGCCTCCATCGTTCTCAGCGATCTCGCCTCATCGGCTTTTTACGCCGGCGGCATTGCGGAACAGGCGGTCGGCCGCAGCGCCGCCTGGCTCGTCCTCGGCGTAATGCTGTTCAGCTTCGCCGTGCGCTCGGTTTACGTCGAAAGCTCCTCCATGTTCGTCAGGGTCGGCGTGTACGTCGTGGTGCGGGACGCCATGGGCCCTTTCATCGCCCGGCTCTCCGTCTCGTCCCTGCTGTTCGACTACATCCTTACCGGTCCCATCAGCGTGGTCAGCGCCGGCCAGTATCTCGCCGGGCTCATCAACGAAATGGGCGGCATGCTCCACATGAAGGTGCAGGTCTCGCCGAATTTCTTCTCGGCCGGCTTCGCCGTTCTGGTCACGCTCTATTTCTGGTGGCTCAACATCAAGGGCATGCATGAATCGAGCGGCAAGGCGCTGCGCATCATGCAGATCACCACCGTCATGGTTGTGATCTTCCTCATCTGGTGTCCGCTCACCCTGCTGCTGCGCGGCCCGGCGCAGATTCCGCCCGCTCCCCTGCCCCGCAATCTGCATTTCAGCAAGGATGCGCTCGGCTGGTTCCAGGGCACCATCTGGCCATCGATTTCGTTTGTCGCCGTCATGATCGCCTTCGGGCACTCGCTGCTCTCGATGAGCGGATTCGAGACGCTCGCCCAGGTCTACCGCGAGATCGCCTATCCCAAGCTGCGCAACCTGAAGATCACCGGCAATATCGTCTGCTTCTATGCGGCCATTGGAACCGGCCTCATCACCCTGTTCGCCGCCATGATCATTCCCGACGCCGTCCGCGCCAATTACGTCGATGATCTGCTGGGCGGCCTCGCCATGCATCTCGCCGGACCGCAGGCCCTGCGGCTCGGGTTCCATATTTTCGTCGTGATCGTCGGCGTGCTGATCCTGGCCGGCGCGGTGAACACGTCCATGATCGGCGCCAACGGCGTCATGAACCGCGTGGCCGAAGACGGCGTTCTGGTGGACTGGTTCCGCAAGCCGCACCGGCGCTTCGGCACCACTTACCGGATCATCAACATCATCTCCGTCCTGCAGATCATCACCATCGCGCTCTCCGGCGGCGATGTTTATCTGCTCGGCGAAGCTTACGCGTTCGGCGTCGTCTGGAGCTTCTTCCTCAAGGCGCTGGGCGTTCTCGTCCTTCGCTATCACCGGCACGATCAGGAATATAAGTTTCCGCTGAACTTCCGCATCGCCGGCGTGGAGATTCCGGTAGGTCTCGGGATGACCACGGCGCTTCTCGGCATCACCGCCATCGTGAATCTCTTTTCCAAGAAGTTCGCCACCATTTATGGCGTCGCGTTCACGGTCGCGCTCTTCATCGTCTTCACCATCTCCGAGAAGATCAACCATCGCAAGCGGCAGGCCCATGGCCATGCGCTCGAGGAATTCAATCTGCAACTGCAGCCGGAGATCGCGCAGACCAGCCTCCGGGCGCGGCCGGGCTCGATCCTGGTGGCCGTGCGCGACGTGAATAACCTGACGCACCTGCTCTCGATCCTGCAGAAGACCAACATGCGCCGGCACGACATCGTGGTGATGACCGTCCGGCAGATTACCACCGGGGCCGGCGAGTATCAACTGGCCGAGAATCAGCTTTTCACGGACTACGAGCGCGCGCTCTTCACCAAAGTCGTGGAGATGGCGGAGAAGGAAGGCAAGACCGTGGAGCTGCTGGTGGTGCCGAGCAGCGATCCCTTCCAGGCCATCGTGCAAACCGCCGCGAAACTGCAGGCCACGCGCGTGGTCACGGGCGGCTCGCTCCGCATGGACACCGAAGAACTGGCCAGGCGCATCGGAATCGCCTGGGAAGAACTTCCCGAACCGAGGCCGCCGCTTTCGCTCGAGATCGTCACGCCGGAGCGCAAATCCACGTTCGTCAATCTCGGTCCCCATCCGCCGCGCCTGTGGCCGGAAGATGTGGACCGGCTGCACAACGTCTGGCTCGGCCTCAGCGACAACGCGTTCGGCTCGAAACTGCACCATCGGGACGTGCTGGGCGTGGCGCTTCGGCGCCTCGAGCGGGATTTGTCCGACGGAGTACGCAGGGATGAAGCGCTCGAAGATATCCGGCGCGAGATCCGGCACGAGTAGCAAAGATACTCACGCGCGGAACTGCGCGATAGACTTTTTGTTTCGGAGGATTATGCGGGGAAAATTGCTGCTTACGGTTGCGCTGCTGGCGGCGCTTTGGGGTTGCGGGAAGAGCAGCACGGCGCCTTCGTCCGCCCAGACGGCGACGCTTACGCTCAAGGATGGAACCACGGTCACCGGAACGGTCACCCGAAGCGACACCTCTTCCATCACGCTGCAAACGCCCGGTGGGGTGGTTTCCACATACCCGATGACGCAGGTCTCGGCGGTGAACTACGGTTCGGCCCCGGTGGCGCCGGCCCCGGCCGATTCCTCGGCCCAGAATATGCCGCCGCAGAACGCGCCGGCTCCGGCACAGGCTCCGCCCTCGTCGTATCCCCCGCCGCAAAATTATCCGCCTCCGCAGAATTATCCGCCTCCGGCCGCACAGCGGGCCCCCGCCGCCGAATACCATCCGTCGGAAACTTTCCGCGTCATTCCCGCGGGAACCACGCTCGCGGTCCGAACCAATCAGACCATCGACGCCCAGACCGCCCAGCCCGGCCAG
>DAIDJK010000245.1 GCA_027450225.1 Bryobacterales bacterium
CAGGCAACTGGGTGGCAGCGTTCACCAGATTCGCAGGCGCGTAAGAAGGCGCGTTGCCGGCGCCGGTGAGGTCCCCAGGCTTGGATGGCGCAATCAGCAGCAGCAGCGCCGGGAGCAACGCCATGCCGTATGAGTGCTTCATACAGGGCGTATCGGCGGTTTTCAGCGTTTTTGCCGGGATGTCTCAATCCGGCACGGCGGCGGCCGGCGGCCAGGATGGCCGGCCTTAGCGGAACGAAGAAAGCGGCCGGATCTGCCGCCCGGACGCGTCGAAATTGACCGGGTCGAGCCAGCGCTCGAAGGCTTCGCGGCGCGGCGGCCACTCCCGATCGAGCATGGAGAACCAGGCGGTATCCCGGTTCCGGCCCTTCACGATCATGTGCTGGCGAAACAGCCCTTCGAACGTGAACCCGTAGCGAGTGGCGGCGGCGCGCGAGGGGGCATTCAGGGCATTGCACTTCCATTCGTACCGCCGGTATCCGAGTTCATCGAAAACGTAGGCCGCCAGAAGATACATCGCCTCCGTGCCGCCGGGCGTCCGCTGCAGCGCCCGGCCGTACATGATGCCGCCCACCTCGATGACGCGATTTTTCGTATCGATCCGCATGAGCGACGAGAGCCCGACGGCTTCGCCCGACGCGTTGTCGATAATGGCGAAAAACAACGGATCGGCCGACTCCGCCTTCGCCGCAAGATGCTCGTCGAACGCCGCGCGTTCGAAGAACGGACCGTCCCCCATGTAATCCCAGAGCGCGGCATGCTCCTCGCCTCCGGTGTGCCGCCAGAGGAATTCGGCATGGCGCCGGGGATTCAGCGGAGCGACCGTGACATAGCGGCCGGCCAGCGTCACACGATCGGGCGGCGGAGCGGGAAAGATATTCAATTTCGGCTCGGTCTCAGGCCCTGCCCCGCTCGATGGCCTTCGGTTGAACGGCGACGCCCTCCCGGACATCGTCGCCCGGATTGATGGCCACGCGGTCTCCGGCGTTCAGTCCGCCAAGGATTTCCACCTTGTCGCCGTAATCGCGGCCCAGCGTCACATGCGCGATGTGAATGCGGTTGCCTTCGCCGATCACGGCCACCAGCGGACCCTCCGGACGAATCATCAGTGCATCGCCGGGGATCAGCAAAGGCGGCTCCCGGCGCGCGGTGAAGAAATCCACCAGCGCATACATCCCGGGCATCAGCGCGCCGCTCGAATTATCCACCTGAACTTCGGTCAGCAGCGTACGCGAGGTCGGGTCGAGCGCCTCCGCCGTGCGTGTGACGGTTCCCGCGAATTGCCGCGAAGGCAGATCGGGAATCCGCAGCTTCGCCGTCATTCCGGTGCGGACGGAGGTCGCCTCCGCCTGTGGAACGTTGACGTAGATTCGCAGCCGGCCGGGCTGGCCGATCCGGAACAGCATGGTGCTGCTCTCGGTTACCAGCGCGCCGCTGTCGATATTGCGCACCGTGATGACGCCATCGAAGGGCGCCCGGACCTTCTCATATCCCTGCAATTCCGTGAGCCGCGCCAGGTTGGCCCGCGATGCCGCAAGATTGCTTCTGGCGACGAGGATGGCTTTCCCGAGCGCCTCCACGCCGGAATGCTGGGCGTCGTACTGGGCCTGATAGGTGTCGTTTTCCTGTTTGGAGACCGCGCCTTTGGCTACCAGCGAGTTCCACCGGTCCGCCGTGATCTTGTCGAGCTTTTCGTTGGTCCGGCCCTGCTCGAGATTCGCACTGGCCTGTTCGAGCGCCGAACTCGCCTGCTCGACCGAGGCTTTGGCCTGCGCCACCTGCTGGTCGATTTCCGGCGCGTCGATTTCCGCCAGCAGCTGGCCGGCTTTCACGTGGTCCCCGATATCGACATAGCGCTTGCGGATGTAGCCGGAAGCGCGCGCGAGCACAGGGGCTTCCGTCACCGCCTGAATATTGCCCGGCAGCACCAGTTCGCTCTTTGCCACGGAGCGCGCCACCGTCTCGAAATTCACCAGCGGCGCCTCGGTGGCGTCCGTCTTCGCCTCAGCCGCCAGCGTCGTCTGGCGTTTCGACCACGGCAGATACCCGGCGAAGAACGCCGCCACCATGGCCACCACCGCCAGCGTGGCGATCAGCAGAAGCACCCGCCCCGAGGGCCGTCCCGCGGAATGAACATGAGCGTCCTGGGCGTGCGAGTGCCCGTTCGGGTTCGGCCCCGCCGGCTGCGCCAGCAGTTTCTCCTGCTCGGCGACGCACCGCCGCAGCCGCTCCAATTCCGCGCGCAGTTCAGACTCCCTCTGTTCGGCTTCCAGCGCTGTTTGAGAATCCCTCATTCTTCAGGTTCGACCAGTTGCTGAGCGAATCAGCGTTCTTTCAGTGTAAAAGGGCGTCCATTCCGGCCCTGAGGTTTCCCGGGGCGCCGGAAAGTTGGTTCAGGTCAGGTAAACGCTGACGTCTTCGTTCTCTTCTTCCTCGATCTTTTTATCGAAATCGACCGGCGGACTGCTGCGCAGCAGGCTGTAGACGATCGGCACGGTGAAAAGAGTGCTCACGGTGGCGAACATCAACCCGCCGATGACGGCGCGGCCCAGCGGCGCATTCTGCTCGCCGCCTTCGCCCATGCCCAGCGCCATGGGGAGCATGCCGATGATCATCGCGAGAGCGGTCATCATCACCGGCCGGATTCGCGTATGTCCGGCGGCCAGCGCGGCGGCGCGCTGGTCCATTGCTCCAACGCGCACAACGGACCCCCGAATGGGGTCCTGTACGCTCTCGCCCTCCATCCGCTGATCGTTGGCGAAGACCACCATCAGGATGGAGTTCGCCGTCGCCACGCCGATGCACATGATCGCGCCCATCAGCGACGGCACGCTGAACGTGGTCTGCGTGACGAACAGCATCCACAACACGCCGGCCAGCGCCCCCGGCAGCGCCATCAGAATGATGAACGGATCCAGCCACGACTGGAAATTCAGCGCCATCAGGAAATACACCAGAATCACGGCGAAAATCAGCCCCAGGCCAAGCCGGTAAAACGAGGTCTCCATGGTGGTAACCTGCCCGCGCACCTGGATGGAAGACCCGCGCGGCAGTTTCGGCTCCATCTGGCTGACGATCTTCTCCACCGCCGCGCCCACGATGCCGAGATCCTGTCTGCTGATGTTCGCGTACACGTCGAACACCGGCTGCACGTTGTAGTGATTCACGATTTCCGCGCCCGTGCCGCGCTCCGTCGTCACCAGGTTCGAAAGCAGCTGCGCGCCGCCGGGGCCCGCGCCGGGATTGCCATACGCCAGCGTGGATTGTCCGGGGCTGGTTCCCACCGAGGAAACCGTTGCCGCCGCCACGCCCTCCGGCCCATCCGGCGTGCGCGTGGCGAAACTGCCGGGCGCGGAAATGGGCGTCCGCAGGAGAGCGTCGAGCGAGTTGATGCGGTGCTGCGGCGTCTGCACCGTGATGTTGTATTGCACGCCGTTCACCCAGTTCAGCCACTGGTTCGGCGCCACCTGTCCCGATCCGGCAAGCGAAATCAGCAGGCTGTTGGAGACGTCGCGTTCCGTCAGCCCCACCTGGCTCGCCTTGTCGCGGTCCACGTTCACGCGGATTTCCGGGTAATCCACAATCTGGTGAATATGCACATCCACCGCTCCCGGTATGTGCGCGATGCGCCGCGCGAGTTCCTGGGTGATGCGGTAATTCGCGTCGATCGAACGCCCGGCCACCTGCACGTCGATCGGCTCGGGAATGCCGAAATTCAGAATCTGATTGGTGATGTTGGCCGCTTCGAAGAAGATGGTGACGTCCGGAAACGCCTGATGCAGCCGCTTGCGCAACAGGTCCGTGTACTCGGCTGTCCTGCCGGACTCCTTCAGCGAGACCAGAATGTCTCCATCGCCGAAACCGATCGTCGGGCTGTCGCCATACGCCAGATTGAAGCCGCCGTTCGGAATGCCGATGTTGTCGATGATGGTTTCGACTTCGCCCTTCGGCAGCGCGCGCCGGATTTCGGCTTCGATGTTGGCGAAGATCACCTCAGTCTGCTCGATGCGCGTGCCGGACGGGCCGCGCGCGTGTAACCGGAGCTGTCCGGAATCCACCGTGGGGAAGAAATCGCTGCCGATGAAGTGGACCAGTCCCAGCGAGCCGAACGAAACCACCAGAAACGACGTGAGCACCAGCGCGCGATGGTCCAGCGCCCAGTCAAGCAGCGAAGTATAGAACTCGCGGAGCCGCTCGAACTGCCGGTTGAACACGTAATGAACTTTCCAGATAACGCCTTTGCCGCCGGCCGATTCGCCGTGCTCGCCCAGAATGTAGAGCTTCATTTCCGAGCGCAGCATGTAATGGACCATGTTGGGAATCAGCGTGCGCGAAAGAAGATAAGACGCGAGCATCGCGAACACCACCGCCATGGCGAGCGGAGTGAACAGATACCGCGCCGCGCCCGTAAGCAGCAGCACCGGCACGAACACCACGCAGATACAGAGCGTGGAGACGAACGCCGGCGCCGCGATCTGCTGCGCGCCATCCAGCACCGCGCGCACCAGCGGCTTCCGCATCGCCATATTGCGGTGCGTGTTCTCTATCTCGACCGTCGCATCGTCCACCAGGATGCCGACCGCCAGCGCGAGACCGCCGAGCGTCATCACATTGATGGTCTGGCCGAGCATGCTGAGAATGATCAGCGAAGTCAGAATCGAGAGCGGAATCGAGATGCAGACGATCAGCGTGCTGCGCCAGCTTCCGAGGAACAGCAGAATCATCAGACCGGTGAGAAACGCGGCGATCAGCGCCTCGCGCAGCACGCCTTGAATAGATGCGCGCACGAACACGGACTGGTCCGCCAGTTGCCGCACGTGCAGCTCGGGCGGAAGGCCGGCCAGAATCTTCGGCAGATCCTTCTTTACGTCGTTCACGATATCGAGCGTGGACGCGCGGCCATTGCGCAGCACCGTCATCAGCGCGCCTCGCACGCCGTTCACGCGCACGATGCCGGTTTGAACGGACGCGCCGTCGCGCACCTGCGCCACGTCCCGCATGTAAACCACCGCCCCGTTCACTACCCTCACCGGCACATCGTTCAGCTGATCGAGCACGCGCGGGCTGGAGTTCAGCTTGATGTTGTAATCGCGATTGCCGAACTTGGCGTCGCCGGCGGGCAGAATCAGATTCTGCAGGTTCACCGCGTTCGATACGTCAGTCGCGGAGACGCCCTTCGCATACATCGCGTCGGGATCGAGATCCACCATCACCTGCCGGAACCTGCCGCCAAACGGCACGGGTACGGTGGTGCCCTGAATCGTGGCGAGCTGGGTGCGAATGAAATTCTGCCCGAAGTCGAAGATCTGCTGCTCGCTCATGGTGGGGCTGCCGAGGCCCAGCTGCAGCACGGGTACGCTCGAGACGTCGTATTTGATAATGTTCGGCGGGAACGAGCCGGGCGGCTGCGTGCGCAGCAGCGTCTGGGCGCTGGCCGTAATCTGCGCCTGCGCCAGTTCCACGCGGGCGCCGGGCTGGAAGAATATCTTCACCACCGAGCCGCCGCTGTAGGATTGCGATTCGATGTGCTCGATATCGTTGACCGTGGAAGTAATCGAGCGCTCGAAAACCGTCACCACGCGGTTCGCCATCTCTTCCGGCGAAAGGCCGCCATAAGAGAAAAGAACGCTGATGATCGGGATGTCGATATAGGGGAAGATATCGACCGGCATGGTCTCGATCGCCACTCCGCCGAGGAGCGTGATCAGCAGCGCCATGATGACAAAGGTATAAGGCCGTCGTAAGGCGAGGCGGACTATCCACATGAGGGAAAACTACTTTTTGACCGGTTTGACCTATTGTACCCGCGAGCTTTCCCGTGGTCGCCTGACTCGGGATAGGGTAAACTTGGCGGAGCCTCTGGAGGCCAGATGAAGAAAAGATTCGCCACCGCCGCACTCCTGATTCTGAGCGCGATCACCGCCTTCGCCGCAGACGTGACCGGCAAATGGACCGGTCAGATGTCCACGCCCAACGGCGATTTCAACCTGGAGTTCACGTTCAGGCAGGACGGCTCGGCGCTGACCGGTTCAGTTGCCGGCCCGCAGGGCGATCCCATGGCCATTTCCGACGGCAAGGTGGATGGCGACAAAGTATCCTTCACCGTAAACGCGCATGACGGCGAATTCGTGATTCACCACGAAGGCACGGTTTCCGGCGACACGATGACACTGAAATCGAAATCCGAGCAGGGCGATTTCCCCGGCGCCGAGATCACGCTGACGAAAGCAAAGTAGCGCGCCGCGCGCGGAGCCGATGAGATTCCCGCTCGAATGGAACATCGGCGCCCTGACAGTATCCGCCCACTTCATCCGCGAGTCCCTCGCCTATACGATCGCGTTCGCCTGCTACAACCGCGCGCGGCGGCAAACCCGCGATTTTCTCCCGGCTGAGGACCGCTGGTCCATAGTCGCGGCGGCCATCGTCGGAGCCGCGCTCGGCAGCCGAGTCCTGAACTGGTTCGAAGATCCGGCCGCGCTTCTCGTCCATTGGGCCGACCCCGTCTGGCTGATGTCCGGCAAGACAATCGTCGGCGGCCTGCTCGGCGGTACCGTCGCCGTCGAGTGGGTCAAACGGACACTCGGCATCGCCCGCAGAACCGGCGACCTGTTCGACCTGCCGCTGGTCATCGGCATCGCGGTCGGCCGCATCGGCTGCTTCTTCGCCGGTCTGCCGGACAATACTTATGGCGTCGCGACGGCGCTGCCGTGGGGAGTCGACTTCGGCGACGGCATTCGCCGCCATCCCACGCAGCTTTACGAAATCGCCTTTCTCATCTGTCTCGGCATGTTCATCAGGTGGATCGCCAGACATCCGCATCGCGAAGGCGATCTGTTCCGAACATTCCTTATCGCTTACCTCGCTTTCCGGCTGGCGATCGACAGCATCAAACCGGGCACTACTGTTGTCGGACTTACTGTCATTCAATGGGCCTGCCTTGCCGCTATACTTGCCTGGTGGCGCGATATTCCATATCTGATTTCTCGCGGGAGCAATGCTGAATCGTGGGCGACCGCGTCCGTCCCTATCTCTTCTACGACACCGCCATCTCCATCTGCTCGCAATGTTACCGGCGATGTGACGCAAAGATAGTCTTTGAGGACGCGAACGTCTATCTGCTGAAGCGTTGCGCCGCTCATGGCTTCGAGCGGGTCCTCATCGCCGACGATGTGGACTATTACCGGAGCTGCCGCGAGGTGTTTCTGAAGCCGCCGGAGATGCCGAACCGCTGGAACACGCCGGTGAAATGGAACTGTCCCTACGATTGCGGCCTCTGTCCGGATCATGAACAGCACTCCTGCCTCACGCTCCTCGAGATCACGGACCACTGCAACCTCGAATGCCCGGTCTGCTATGCGTCAAGCGGGCCGCACCGGCCCGGGTTCCGCGACCTTGCGACGCTTGAGCGGATGCTGGACGCGATCGTGCGGAATGAGGGCAAGCCGGATGTGGTTCAGATTTCCGGTGGCGAACCGACCCTGCATCCGGACTTCTTCGCCATCCTCGACAAGGCGCGCGAACGGCCGATCCAGCATCTGATGGTGAACACCAACGGCATCCGCATCGCGAAAGACAGGGAGTTCACCCGGCGGCTCGCCACTTACATGCCCGGATTCGAGATCTATCTGCAGTTCGATTCGTTCGAACGCGATGCGCTCGTCGATCTTCGCGGCGCGGACCTGCGCGGCGTTCGCGAGCGCGCGCTCGAGAATCTGAACGAGGCGGGCGTTTCGACGACGCTCGTTGTTACCGTAAAGCGCGGCGTGAACGACGGCGAGCTGGGGGCGATTGTCGAATACGCGCTCAAGCAGCCCTGTGTTCGTGGCGTTGCGTTCCAGCCGGTGCAGGTGGCGGGCCGGTTCACCGGCTTCGATCCCGCGACGGATCGCCTCACGCTCACCGAAGTGCGGCGGCGAATCCTCGAACAGACGAAAACCTTCCGCCCGGAAGACATCATTCCGGTACCCTGCCATCCCGACAGTCTCGCCATGGCTTACGCGCTGAAACTCGGAGGCGAGGTGATGCCGCTAACGGGAATGATTGCGCCAGAGGTTCTCATCAACGGCGGCCGCAACACCATCGTCTTCGAAGCCGACGACGCCGTGCGCGACGGCATTTTCCAGTTGTTCGCCACCAACCATTCGCCGGAATCCGGAGCAGGCACTTTGCGCGAGCTTCTGTGCTGCCTGCCCCGAGTTTCGGCGCCTTCACTGACTTATGAGAATGTGTTTCGCATCATCATCATGCAGTTCATCGATGCTTATTCGTTCGACGTGCGTTCGGTGAAGAAGACCTGCGTTCACATCGCGCACCCGGATGGACGCATCATCCCGTTCGATACTTACAATCTCTTCTATCGGGATAATCTGGAACGCACTGTGCTCGAGCCGATCCGTCGCGAGCGGGAGCAGATGGTCCGTGTCTGACCGCACGCCAGTCCAGTCGCGCGATACGGTCGAATCGGGCGTGGGGAGATCAATCTCTTTTCACCTGCTGCAACTGGTTGTCGTGTTCGGTACGCCTTTCGTCTATCACCCTGGATCGGACCTTGGTCTTACCGGCCTCGCTCTCGCGTGTTCCGCATGGGGCGCAACGCAATTCGTTTACCTCGGTCCGCTTGCCTGGTGGTTCTGGCGAAAGGGACAGAAGCAACGAATGAAAGGCGTGCTGATCAGCGCCGGTATCGGAGTACTTCTGAACGGAGCCTGCGATGCGCTGCTCCTGCTGCCTGGAAGGCCATGAACATGGAACCGGGTGAAATCAAAACCACAGACCGCCGCAATTCCGCAGGGTGGGGCGCCGGCGCCGCATGCATGCTGCATCTGCTGCAGTGGCCAATGCTGGGCGTTTCCTGCGGAATTGCGATGCAGCCGCCGGCTGGCGCGAGTTGGCCCTGGTACGCTTTCATGGCGTGGGGCGCCACCCAGTTCCTCTATCTCGGACCCTTGCTCTGGTGGTTGAAGCGCAAGGGCTTCCACCAGGCGATGAAAGGCGTGCTGATCGTAGCGGGAATCGGCATTCTTCTGAACGGCGCCTGCGACGCGCTCATGAGGCCGGTCATCGGCGGCTGACCTCGCCAATGCCGCCTCAGCACAACGTAAACGCGAACAAACTACCCCCGGCCGCTACCGGAATCTAGATGTCCCCGGCATCTACGTTCCGCGGTCTGCGACGCGGGGCCGGCCTGAAACAGCCTCTTCAGCGCACCGCCGGCAAACTGGCGGGATTCGCCGTGTTGATACACGTCGGATGCCCGAAACCACCCGCGCTGACGCCGGTCCCGCCATTCGGATTGGGCGCGATGTCGTAAATAATGTTGTCCGGGTGGGTGGCATCGCCCGACACGCCATGAACCGCACTCAGATAATCCAGTCCCAGATTATGCCGCGTCCGCCATGCAATATCATGATCGGCGCAGGAGGTATCGCCGCTGACGCCCACGCCGCCGACGATCTGCCCTTTGCTGTTATACAGAGCAAGCCCGCCGCCGAACACATTTACGCCGCCGATCTTTTGCCCGGTCATAGGATCCTGAGCCGTTCCATAGAGTGACGAAGGCCCCGCGTAAGCCACCGCCGGGTCCACCGGATTACTCGCCTGCAAACCGTAGAGGCTTCCGCCGGGTTGAACAGCCGAATAAAGGTTCGCCGTCGAGAGAGCCAGCCCGGACGGCTGCCCCGAGCCATTGCTGGCCGAAGAGGCATCGAGGCTGAACGCATTTGCCGTATTCGCCTTCTGCGCCGCGATCGCCCGGCTGCCCGGCCATTGCGCCCCGCGATTGACTCCCGTGAATGCCACCGCGCACACAACGCCGTCGCGGTCGACAATCGTTCCCCACATCTGGTTATTCAGACCGCTCGTTTCGGCCGAGGCGGCGGCCACCAGAGCGTTCTTCAGCGCAGTCTGATTGGGAAGGTTCAGGCAGCCGTTCTGCCCGTGATCGTCCTGAGCGCGCAGGGCGCCGGCGAGAACTACAGCGGTGAAGCAGATCGACATCGATCCGCGCAGGAATAGTTGAAGACGCATCGGTAATCTCCTCGAAGCCGGCATGACTGGCACAGCGACCAGGAGATTATATGTCGAAACTCACCCAATAACAATCAGTACAGCGTAAACGCGAACAAACTATCCCCGGCCGCCACCAGAATGTACTGGTGACCGTCCAGCATGTAAGTCTCCGGCGCATCGGAAACCTGGCCCAGATGCGAATGCCACAGGATCTTCCCGTTCGCCGGATCGTAAGCCACCAGATTGCCGCCCGCATCGCCCGCAAACAATAACTTGCCGGCCGTGGTCAGCATGCCGTTGCCCAGCCCGCCGCCGAACCCGGGATAACGGTGCGCCCATGCGACCTTACCCGTCTTGTAGTCGATGGCTCTCAGATAAGATCCCATCGACGCCAGCATCTCCTCATCCTTGCCGCCGAGACCCATGGCGCCGCGCGGGTCCGTCTCGGTAAGGTAGTACATCGAGTAAACATCGCTGGTCGGCACATAGAACAAGCCGGTATCGGGCGAGTAACTCGGGGGCGGCCAGTTCGTCGCTCCGCCGTTGTTGGGCGAAGTGAGCGACCCCGGCACGGTCGAATCCTTCTCCGGATTGCGGACGGGCTGGCCTTTCGCATTCACGCCCGTCGCCCAGTTCGCCGTATTCGAAAATTTGCTGGTCAGCAGATGCTCGCCCGTCAGCCGGTCGATCACATAGAAATAACCGTTACGGTCCGCATGCAGCACCATCTTGCGCGGCCTGCCCTGGAACGTGCCGTCCACGATGATCGGCGTCTCCGTCGAATCCCAGTCGTGCGTGTCGTGCGGGTTCACCTGGTAATACCAGGCCATCTTGCCCGTATCCACGTTGATCGCCACAATCGAGCACGTATAAAGGTTGTCGCCGCTGCGGCTGGGAGGGTTCGTGTAAGCGGGCGAAGGATTGCCCGTCCCGAAGATATAGAGATGCGTTTCCGGATCGTACGAACCCGGAATCCACACGTTCCCCGCTCCGTGCTGCGCGCCATCCAGACTTCCCCACGTCTCGAGCCCCGGGTCGCCTTTCTTCATCGGCACCGTGTAGTAAGTCCACTGCACATCGCCCGTCTCCGGATCGCGCGCCTGCACGTAACCCGGCTCATCGAGATCGTTGCCCGTTCCAATCAGGATGTGATTGCCCACGACGATGGGCGCCATGGTGGAAAAATACTGCTGGTTGAAGTTCGCGATTTCCTTGTGCCAGCGCTCCTTTCCGGTCTTCGCGTCGAGGCAGATCAGATAATCGTCCGGCGTCTCCATGTAAAGCCAGTTGCCCCACATGCCGAGCCCGCGGTTGCCGATGTGCGTCCCGCCCTTCGTCTTCCA
This sequence comes from Bryobacterales bacterium, assembly GCA_027450225.1. Classification (GTDB taxonomy): domain Bacteria; phylum Acidobacteriota; class Terriglobia; order Bryobacterales; family Bryobacteraceae; genus BOG-234. Next base: position 11,352 of record DAIDJK010000245.1, read on the forward strand.
GAAGTAATGCCAGAGCACGTGCCCGTCGCGCGCATCCGCGGCCCAGGCGTTATCCGGCGTCGAGAAATAGAGCACGCCATCCACTTCCAGAATCGACGCGCGAATATTCGCGTTGCCGCCGAAGCCGCCCCCGCCCGGTTCCGCGCCTTCGCCGCCCACAATGGTCACCGGACCGCCGCCGCCGAAGCCGCCGAATCCTCCGCGTCCGCCGCCGCTGTCGAGCCCCGCCGTCACGCGAACCGTCCATGCCAGCGTCAGATTTTTGACGTTCGACTGGTTCACCTGCGTCAGATTGCTGTAGCGCTTGCTCGAGTAATCTCCCGAGTAAGTCGGCCAGCCGCCATCGCCCAGCGGCTTCGTCAGCAGCGAAGGATCGAGCAGTTGCGCGCCGGCAACCGCCGGCAACAAAGCAATCGAAGCGCTCAGCACGAGCGCGCGCACGTTCTTCATTTCAGGGTCACCAGGTACGCGGTCACGTCGTGAATGTCTTTATCGGTATAAGTCGCCAGCATGTTGCGATGCGGCGCCATCGGATCGTGAATTTCCACCTTCGGCCGGTCGCCATCCCGCCGGAAGCTGCGCTGGCCGCCATCCGGGTCAGCCAGCGTCACGATGAAATCGTCGATGCGGATCAGCCGGCCGGTTGCCTTCTCGCCCGAAGCCGTGGTCACGGTCACCGTGGTGGGCGGAACGTTCACCGCGCCACGGCCGCCGCCGAATCCTCCGCGTCCGCCGCCCGGCATCAGCCACGTTTGCTGAAGCTGCTTCGGCTCTTCGAACTTCGCCGCAATGCCTTTCAGATCGCCCGTCGCCGAATGGCAGGACGCGCAGTGCGCCGCGAAATATTTCTCGCCCGCGGCCGCGTCGCCCACCACGATGCTCGGCGGCGGATTGCGCGAGATATCGTAGCCGCCCACCTTGAAGCTGTGCAGATACGCCGCGATATCGGAAATCTGCGCCATTGTCAGGTCGAATTTCGGCATGTCCGGCGGCCTCCCGTTCTGCACCACCGGCGCGATCTTCTCGCCGTTCTGATCGTTCAGCACGATCTCCGAGCGCAGCAGATTCGGGCCGCCTTCGCCGCCGCGCGCATCCGAGCCGTGGCAGAAATTGCATTGCACGCCGTAAAGCGCCTTGCCGCGCGCCAGCGTCGCCGCATCGGCCAGCGGATGTTCGGGGAATGCGGCCGGCCGCGGACCGCGTCCACGTCCACCCCGTCCGCCGGGGGCCTGCGCCTGCGCCGCCATGCCACCCGCGAAAACGAAACACCAGACCGCCGCCGCGAGCAAAAATCCGCGCGAGTATCGGTTATGCAATCGGGACCTCTCGGGAAAAATCAAACAGCTACTATATCGCTGGCCGCAAAAATTGCGCGAAAGCTTACGAAAGTTGACACGCCGCCTCACCACGCGTCGCGGTTCGCCACCGCCACCCGGAACACCGGCTTCGCCCGCTCGGCCTCTTCCATTTCATACGTCTGCTGCGTCTTCGCCGGATCGTAA
>DAIDJK010000246.1 GCA_027450225.1 Bryobacterales bacterium
CTTGTCGTATTGGCCGGGCTGGTATGGTGGACCAACAAGCACCCGGTCCCGTCCGCGTCCACCACTCCGGCTTCGCCTAAGATTCTTGCTCTGCAGGAGAATCAGATTCAGCAGGTAAGCCTCAGCAAGCCCGGGTCCCTGCCTCTGGTTCTCAAGAAGGTCGCCGGCAAGTGGATGATCGCGGAGCCGAAGGCTATGCCCGCCGATTCGAGCGCCGTCGATTCGCTCACCAGCACCGCCGCCACCCTCAACGCCGATCGTCTTATCGACCAGCATCCTTCGAACCTTGCCGATTTCGGCCTCGAAAGTCCCCGCGAAGAAGTCGCCTTCACTCTCACCGGCGGCAAAACGGATAAGCTCCTTATCGGCGCCGATACGCCCTCCGGCAGCGATGCCTACGCCAAACTGGCCAGCGGCAGCGCCGTCTATACCATTCCTTCCTACGTCAAGAGCAGCTTTGACAAAGGCGTCAACGACCTTCGCGACAAGCGGCTGATGCCTTTCAATCAGGACAAGGTCACTTCCGTCAGCGTCACCAGCAAAGGCCAGACCGTCGAGTTCGGCAAGAACGGCGAAGGCCAGTGGCAGATCACCAAACCCAGACCGCTGCGCGCCGATAACGGCCAGGTGGACGATCTCGTCCGCAAACTGCAGGACGCCCGCATGGACCTCACGGCCGGCGCCGACGATCAGAAGAAGAACGACGAAGCCTATGCCCTCGCCACCAGAGTCGGTACCGCTGCCGTCGTGGATAACAATGGTCCGGAAACCATTGAGGTCCGCAAGACCAAAGACAACAACTACTACGCCAAAAGCTCGGCCGTCGAAGGCATCTACAAGATCTCGGGCGATCTGGGCGACAGTCTCAACAAGACTCTCGACGACTTCCGCAACAAGAAGCTCTTCGATTTCGGCTTCACCGATCCCACTAAAGTGGATATCAACGGCGTCACCTACCAGAAAACGGGTGATAAGTGGATGTCCGGTTCCACCGAGGAAAATGCTTCCTCCGTGCAGACCGTCATCGACCGGCTCCGCGATCTGAGCGCTTTCAAATTCGCCGACAGAATGACGGGCAATCCGCTCGAAACCATCACCGTGACTTACGGCGATAATCACAAGACCGAAAAGCTGACCATCAACCAGAGCGGCAACGAATATTACGCGCAGCGCGAAGGCGAGCCGTCGGTTTACGTCATCGGCGCTGATCCCATCAACGAACTGCAAAAGGCGATTTCGGCCATCAAGCCGGCGCCTGCGAAATCGGGGACGAAGAAATAGTGGGCCAGGCGGCGCGTAAGGCGGCCTCTTGAACGGCCTGCTCACCGATCTCTATGAACTCACCATGGCGGCCGGTTATTTTGCCGCCGGGAAGCATACCGAAATCGGCGTCTTCGAATTTACCGCGCGGCGGCTGCCGCGCAACCGGGATTTCGTTCTCATCGCCGGCATCCATCGCGCCGTCGATTATCTTCTGAACGTCCGCTTCGGCCCCGCCGAAATCGCCTACCTTCGCGGTCTGCCCAGTTTCCGCCACGCGCCCGCCGGTTTCTGGGATTACCTTGCCGCCTTCCAGTTCACCGGCGACCTGTGGGCCGTCCCCGAAGGCACGGTCATCTACGAAGGCCAGCCGGTTCTGAACATTCGCGCGCCGCTCATCGAAGCCCAGATTCCGGAAACTTGGCTGCTCTCCGCCATCACCTTCGAAACCCTGATCGCCACCAAGGCCGCGCTCATCGCCCACGCCGCCGCCGGACGCGACGTCATCGAATTCGGTACTCGCCGCGCCCATACGCCCGAAGCCGGAGTCCTCGGCGCCCGCGCCGCCTTCATCGGCGGTTGCGCCGGAACCAGCAACACGCTCGCCGGTTTCCAGTACGGCGTTCCCGTCGCAGGCACCGCCGCTCACTCCTGGATCATGTCGTTCGAATCGGAAGCCGAAGCATTCCGGGAACTCCAGCAACTGCTTTGCGAGCAGACCGTGCAGCTCATCGATACGTACGACCCCATCGCCGGCCTCAACGCTGTCACCCGGCTCGGGCGTCCGCTCTGGGGCGTCCGCATCGACAGCGGCGATTTCCTCGCGCTCTCGCAGCAGGTGCGCCGCATCCTCGACGCCGCCGGTCTCACCGGCGCCAGAATCATGGCCAGCGGGGATCTCGATGAGAACAAAATCGCGGCGCTCGTCGCCGCCGGCGCGCCCATCGACGCTTTCGGCGTCGGCACAGAACTCGCCACCTCGGCCGACGCGCCGCACATGGGCGCAATCTACAAACTGGTCGAAATCGAGCACGATGGACAGACCCGCTATACCGCGAAGCTGAGTCCGGAAAAAAGCACGCTCGCCGGCGCCAAGCAGCTCTTCCGCTATCCCGATTTCGATCTGCTCGGCCTCCACGACGAATGCGCCGGCGGTTCGGAAGCCATGCTGAAGCCGATGATCATCGGCGGCAAACTGGTGCAGCCTCTGCCCACAACTTCCGAAATCCGGGATCGCGCGCGGCGCAATCTCAATCCCTGGCCTTCGCCGGACCGCCGCACGGAGTTCTCTTCCGCGCTCGAGCATCTGCAGACGGAATTCGAGGAAGGCCGCCTTTCCGGCAAAGAGGTCCGCCCATGAAGCTCTTCCTCGATATCGATACCCAGATCGATTTCCTTTTTCCCGCAGGCGCGCTCCATACGCCGGGCGCCGAGCGCATGATCGCTCCCGTGGCCAGGCTGAATCGATACGCGGCGAAGCAAGGCATTCCGCTCATTTCCACCATGTGCGCCCACCCGGAGAATGCGGATGAATTCCGCGACTGGGCGCCGCACTGCGTCATCGGCACGGTGGGGCAGCGCAAGCCCGCCGCCACGCTCATCGAAAAGGGCGCGCGGGGAGAACAGATCATCGTCGAGAAAAACCATCTCGACGTCTTCACCAATCCGGAATTTACCCCCCTGCTCGACAAGCTCGGCGCGGACGAATTCTTCGTCTATGGCGTCTTCATCGACTACTGCGTCGGCTGCGCCATCACGGGTCTGCTGAAGCGCGCCGCGAAAGTGGTTCTGGTATCCGACGCGAGCGCCTCGGTCGATGAGGAAAAAGGACAGGCCGCGCTCGCCCGCTTTCTCGCCGCCGGCCTTGAACTCACCACCATCGCCGAACTGACCGCGTCATAGAAACGCTTTGATCAATCGCCGGTGGACGTCTTTCAGGCTGTCGTTCGCCGCCGCGAGTTCCGCCATGCGGTCGCGCAGATCCCGCAGCAGCCGCGTCCGCTCGATTCCGCCCTGAATCGCGAGCAGCAGTTGCATGTTGTCCCATGGCTTCTCGATGTACTGGAACAGCGCCACATCGTTGATCGCGTCGATCGCGCTCTGTTTGTCCGCGTGCCCGGTCAGCAGAATGCGGCTGGCTTCCGGCGCGGCGTCCTTCGCGCGCTTCAGCAACTGGATGCCCGTCAGCTTCGGCATCAGGTAATCGGACACGATCACGTCGAACGGCCTGTCCTTTATATAGGCGGCCGCCCGCTCGGGGTCCGTGAAGCCTTCAATCTGATAATCGGTTTCGAGCGAGAGAAACGCCCGCACGCTCGTGATCACCATCTCCTCGTCATCCACGAGAAGCACTACTGGATTGCCGTTCGTCTCCACGGTTCACCTGTTCTACGGGAAGTTCGATGATAAACGTCGTGCCCTGGTCCGGCGCGCTGATGAAATCGAGCGCGCCGCCGTGCAAATCCTCGATGATCTGGCGCGAGATGGCCAGTCCCAGTCCCGTACCTTCACCCGGCGGTTTCGTCGTATAGCCGGCGCGGAGTATCCGGTCCCGCGCGGACGCCGGAATGCCCTTGCCCGTATCCTGAATCCGAATCGTGACGCGGCCCTCGCGCGGCTCGGCGGAAATGGTCACGCGGCCCTCGCCTTCAATCGCCTGCGCCCCGTTCACGATAATGTTCAGCAGCGCCTGGTTCAGTTTGCCCGGATGGCACTGGATGCGCGGCAGCGTGGCGGGCACTTCATTTTCGAACTTTACCCGCCGGCCGAATTGTCCCTGCACCAGTTTCAGGGTGGCGGCGATCTGGTCCGCCAGGTCCACCCACTGCATCTCGCCCGCGTCGGCCCGGGCGAAACTTTTCAGGCCGCGAACAATGTAGCTGATGCGCTCGCACGCGATCTTGTCCACCTGCGCCAGGCTCTGGCAGGATGCGACCAGCGCGCGTGCATGCGCCTGCTTTTCGCCCGTGAGCTGCTCGAGGTCGCTCTTCAGCATTTCGAGCGAACGCAGCACCACCTGGTTGTTCGAAAGTATGGACCCGATGGGCGTATTGATCTCGTGCACGATTCCCGCCAGCAGCCGGCCGAGCTGCGCCATGCTGTGCTCTTCGGCGAGCTGCCTTCGCAGCGCTTCGATCTGGTCGTCTTCCTTCAACTCTGCTCCACCAGCGCGCGGAAGCGCTTCACCAGAGTGGAAAAGAGCGCCTGCGTGATCTCGGGATTATCCGCCAGCACGTCGTAAAAATCCTCGCGGGAGATTCGCAGCAGGCGCGTATCTTCGAGCGTCCGCGCGTCGATGGCGAGAGGCTCGTCGTCAAACAGCGCCCATGCTCCCAGCACCTCGTTCTGCCTCGCTACCGCGAGAACGTCGCCGCCGCGGCTCAGCTCCACCGCGCCTTCGATGATGACGAAGAGCGCGGCCGGCGGCCTGCCCGGCTCGTACACATTTTTTCCCGGCGCGAGGCTCACCTCCGACGCAACCGCGGCGATGCGCGCCAGTTGCTCGGGCTTCAGATTGCGCAGCAGTTCCACGCATTCGAGCGCCAGCACCTTCTCGACGATGTTCAGCTCCGCCATCGGCTACCAGGCCAGCACCGCGACCGCTTCATCGGCGATCTGCCGCACGGAGTTGTCTCCGCCGCGGGAAGCCAGCTCGATTTCCGGCAGCAGCGCGGCCAGTTTCAGCTCGCCGGCGGCCGCGATCGCGCACGCCACCAGCCATGGATCTCTGGAGGAGATCAGTTCGCGAATCGCGCTCTCCGCCGTGCGCGGCTCGAATCCGTAGAGCCGCCGCCCGAGTTCCTGCAGATGGTCCGGCTCATCCAGCATGGGCAGCACCACGCGTTTCAGATCGTGATCGATGGTCTCATCCAGAAACTCGAGCGCCGCGGAAAGATTGTCCGCATTGCGCGACGACCACGCCAGATAGGCCGAGTAAATCTCCCTCGGCGGATAGCGCAGCCCCAGCAGCCGGAACAATCGCCCCACCGCCTGTTCGAGACGCTGTTCCATGGTGCGGGCCAGCAAACCGGCCGCCGTGCGCGGCTGCTTGCGCTCCCGGAATGCGCTGAGCGCGGCGTTCAATTCGAAATAGTAACGGGCCTCGGCCAGAATCTGTTCGGTGACGAAAGCGCGGTGGTAATCGAGGCCGGGCTCGCGATTGCGAATGCTGTTCAACGCGCGCAGCACGGATTCGCGAATCGCCAGGTTCCCATGGCCGATCGCATTCACCAGCACGTCCACGCTGCGCTGTGTCCGGATCAGCTTCAGGGCGCGCGGCGCCTGCACGCGGATGTTGAGCGGCAGCGTCTCGTCGTTCAGCAGTTCGGAGAGCGTTCCGCAGATGCTGTCGCCGTAAGCCGCCAGCGCTTCGAGAACATCGGCGCGCAGTTCGGTGCGGGCCACCAGAGGCAGAAGCGCGAACAGGAGCGAGCGGTCGCGTAATCTCGCTGCGCTCGATACGGCTTCGCGCACCACCTCGGCGTCGGCGTCCTGCAGGAGTTCACGGAGCAGCGGAATTCCTTCCTCGCCGGCGAGCGATAAAGCGGCCGCCGCCAGGTGGCGCCGCTTCGGATCGGCGTCATGCGCGGCCCGTTCGACCCAGTCGAGCCGGACGGTTTTGCCATGCATCTCCGCCCAGCCCGCATGCGCGGCCGCTTCCGCGATGCGCGAATCGGGTTCTTCGAGGAGCCGCGCGACCGTCTCCGCGGGATCGGACGAAACCGCGAGCAGATACGCCGCCGCCGCGTCAGCCGCCGAATCGCTGCGAGCCAGTTCGGCGCGGGCCATGCGCTCGAGGCCGGGAACTTTCTTCGCCGCCGCCACTTCGAGCACTTTCCGGCGGATGGCCACCGCGTCATCCCCGGCATGCCGCGCCAGAAGCGGCTCGATCCGGTAATCCTCGATCTCGGCCAGCACGCCGATCGCATACGCCGATTGCCTCGGGTTTGCGCTTTCGGCGGTTTCCTCCAGCAGCCGGATGGTCGCGCGATCCAGCGGATCGATGCGCGCCGCTTCGAAATCCAGCCGGCGCGAAGAGATGCGCCGCCGCACGGTGGCGATGTATTCGCGGCTGGCCACTTGGGAGAGCAGTATCCACGGCACCGCGAAAGCCGCCGTGACCAGCGCGATCATGCGCGGCGGCAGATGCATCACGGCGGTGAGCAGCAGCAGCAGCATGCCGCCCACGCC
>DAIDJK010000247.1 GCA_027450225.1 Bryobacterales bacterium
GGATGCGATCCGAAATGCCTGGGACATAATCGAGCAGACGCAGCAATATGCGTCGGGTGGATGGGGGCCGAAAGAAGCGTTCGTCGAGCCGGGCCAGGGAAAGCTGGGCGAGAGCCTTACCACAACGCGGGACCATTTCGAAACGCCATGCGGCGCATACGCGCATACGAAGCTCGCCCGGTATCTGCTGCGCTTCACCGGCGAAAGCCGTTATGGCGATGGGCTGGAACGGATCGCTTACAACGCGGTGCTGGCGTCGAAGGACCCGGGCGGCGATGGCGAATACTTCTACTACTCCGATTACCAGTCGGGCGCGCGGAAGGGTTATTACAAACGCAAGTGGCCGTGCTGCTCAGGCACGCTGGTTCAGACTGTAGCGGATTACCCGATCGACATCTACTTCCGGGCGATGAAGGCGCTCTACGTCAACCTTTATATACCTTCGGAAGTGCGCTGGAAGGTTAACGGGATGCCGGTGAAGCTGGTCCAGTCCACCAACTATCCGGAGAACGAGGAAATCGAGCTTCGGATCGTGGCGCCGCATCCGGCGGAATTCGCCGTGAATCTCCGAATTCCGCGCTGGGCAAGCGCCGCAAAGATCTCGCTCAACGGAAAAGTGGCGTCCGTTGCGGCCGAACCGGGAACTTTCGCGGCTATCCGGCGGAAATGGCGCAGCGGGGATACCATCCAGCTGAGACTGCCTCTTGAGTCACGCCTCGAAGCGGTGGACGACAAGCACCCGGATCTGGTTGCTGCGATGCGAGGTCCGCAGATGATGGTGACGCCGGAAGCGTCAGGTCCCGTTCCGTTCTACAAGATCGTCGACGAGACTTACTCGACCTATTTCGAGGGAAAGCGGCCGGCTGGCGTCAATACGCGTGAACAGTAACGCCGCCAGAAGTACCATGGCGGCCACGCCTCGCAAGGGCGCGTTGTAGCTGCCCGTAGCCTCGACGACGTAGCCGAAGAGCAGAGAGCAGACGAAGCCTCCAAACTGGCCAGCCGAATTCATGACGCCGGTGACCAGTCCCGCGTTTCCGGCGCCGATATCGAGACAGAGGGCCCACGCGGTTGGGAGCATCAGGTCGGCGATACCGAATCCCAGAGAGGACAGGATTCCGATCGCCAGATGATTCCGGGTAAGCGACATGAGAAGCAGCAGGGCAGACGATCCGACAAGGGCTGAGCTGCCGACTGCGCGCCTTGCGGTCTTCACGCCGTACCGGGCCACCATGAAATCGCTCAGATAGCCGCCGGCGACGTTTCCGGCGGCGCCGAAGAGGAAAGGCAGCGCCGAGAAAACCGCCATCTCGCGTTCGCTGAAGCCGGCTCCTTTCACCAGCCAGACCGGGAACCATCCGAAGAAGAACCAGGATCCCCAGGCATAGCTGAAGTACATCACGACGATAAGCCAGAGCTGCTTCGCCCGGAAGAGTTGTGGGAAGTTACGCGCGGGTCCGGCGGCAAGCGGACGGGCCGGCAGGTCGTGAAAGCGGCGGCGCCAGAGAATCGCCCAGAATAGTCCTATAAAGCCCAGAACGACGAAGGTCTGGCGCCAACCTATATATAGCTGCAAAGGAACTACGATGAGCGGAGCGAGCGCGCCGCCCAGACGGCTGGCCGCCCAGATGAAGCCCTGTGCGCGCGCTCTTTCCTTCACCGGAAACAAGTGCGCGATGACGGCGGACATGTTCGGGTAAGCGCCTGCCTCGCCTGCGCCGAAGAGAAATCGGATCGCGACAAGGGGTAAGAACGACATCGCGGCGCCTGTGAGAGCTGTGAACGCCGACCACCAGACCACGATTCTGGTAAGTACGCCGCGCGGTCCGCGGCGATCTCCCATCGCTCCGGTGGGGATCTCGAAGAGACCGTAGGAGAGGATAAAAGCGCCGAGCACCCAGCCCCATTGAGCGGGCGAAAGGTGAAGCGCCTGCTGAATGCGCGGCCCGGCGGAAGCGATGGCGATGCGATCGAGAAACGTGATCATCGCCAGGGCGATGAGAAACAGCAGAACCTGATGACGCTGCTTCAAGCGGCGATGAGCGCGCGCGCGTGGCGAACCGCGAGTTCCGGGCTGGAAAGAATCGGCGGTCCATCCGATGCGCCAAGCTGTGGAATGACGCGCGCCATGGATGCCTGAGCGAGTACGATGACGTCCACCTGGGAACGCAGCTTGTGGAGCGATTCGATCAGCAGAGCGTCGTGCCGCTCGGTGTTTCCGGCGAGTACGGCTTCGAAAGCGCCTTCGGCAAGGGACGGGACAATAGTGATTTCGCGGCCTTCTGCGGCGGCGGTCTGCTCGACGAGGGCGATGGTCGGCTCCAGCGTGGTGCGGAGCGTGGCCGCGACTCCGATTGTGCGGCCGATGCGGACGGCTTCGCGGGCCATGGGTTCGTCGACGCGAAGGACCGGGAAGTCGAAGAGCATCCGGGCTACGGCAACACCGGGACCGATGGAGGAGCAGGTCACCATAACGGCATCGGCGCCCGCTTCATGCGCGCTTTCGATGGCGTTGACGATGCGCCGCGTGGTGTTCTTCGTCAGATGCCCCGCGGCGATGGTGTTGCGGATGAGCGATTCGTCAGTGACATGGAATGTCTGCACATCCGGAAGAATCTCCGAGGCGAGCTTCGAGAAAAGCGGGATCAGGACGTGGCTTGTGTGCAGGAAAGCCAGCTTCGGTGTGGGCACGGCGTCGTGGTCTCGCGAGAATCATACCACCAGACAAAAAGCGCACAGGCGGAAACGCCTGTGCGCAAAGAGGTTCGATGCGGGGACTGCTCAGAAGAGCAGCTTGAGGCCGAGCTGGAGGTTACGCGGTGAGTTGGATTGTCCGGTGATCACGCCGAAGTTGGCGCCATTGATCGTGGTACCGGGCGCGAAAAAGACCGGAGTGTTGGTGAGGTTGAAAGCCTCGGCGCGGAACTGGAGATGGAAACGCTCGGTGAGGGTGAAATTCTTGAACAGTGACATATCAAGGTTTCTGGTCCAGTCGGAGCGCACGCCGGTATAGGTGCGAGCGAGATTGCCCGAGCTGAAATTCGGCGGCTGGGCGAACGCTGCGGTGTTGAACCATTGATAGATGCTTTGGCCGGTGGAAAGGACCGGATTGCCGACAACATTCGGGTGCTGCCCGCCGCCGAAGGTATAGCTGTTATTGGAAGCGGTGGTGAAGACGAGCGGCTGGCCGGAAGCGAGGGTCAGAATGCCATTCGCCTGCCAGCCGCCGAGGAAGGCGTCAATGAACGCATTCCAGTTCGAGCCGAACTGCTTCCCTTTACCGAAGGGAAGTTCGCCGACCGCGCTCAAGGTGAAGCGGTGGGGAACGTCATACGTGCTCGGGGAGTGTTCGCAACGAACGCAGTAGTAGCTTCGGATACTGGCCGCGCCCGCCCAGGTACCATTCGCGACGTCGGTCATCAACTTGGACCAGGTATAGGAACCGATGAGGCTGACGCCATTCGAGAAACGTTTAGTGAAAGACGACTGCAACGACTCATACTCGGAATTGCCGATCGCAATTCCATCCGCGGCGACAGTTTGCCACTCCGGGAAGGGGAGCAGCAACTGTCCGTACTGGATTTGAGGCTGCGCCAGGGGCCCTGAGGCAAACCCCGATAAACCGTGGGATTGGTACTGGTTGTCAACCAACTCCAATGTTACATGGGATATTATACGGACAAACCCCGATAAACCATGGGATTGGGGTTACTTGTCAAATAACCCC
>DAIDJK010000248.1 GCA_027450225.1 Bryobacterales bacterium
CGGTTTCCGCGGGTCTCGATTACGCCTCGGTCGGCCCCGAACACGCCTGGCTGCACGACCTTGGCCGCGCCGAATACTGCGCCGCCTGCGACAAGGAAGCCATCGACGCCGCCGTCTTGCTCAGCCGCCTCGAAGGCATCATCCCGGCGCTCGAATCCGCGCACGCAGTAGCGGAAGCCATCCGCCGCGCGCCCGCGTATCCCGGCGAGGTCTTCATCGTGAATCTCTCGGGACGCGGCGACAAGGACATCGACATCTACCGCGAAAATCTGACGGACCTGGACAGCCCTGCGCCAGGGGAAAAAGCCCCGTGAGCCGAATCAGCGCGCTGTTCGAAAAACTCCGGCACGAAAACCGCTGCGGCATGATTGCCTATCTCACCGCGGGCGATCCCACTCCCGCCGCCACGCCGGATCTGGTTGCCGCACTCGAGCGCGGCGGCGCGGATCTCATCGAACTCGGCGTGCCTTTCTCCGACCCCATCGCCGATGGGCCGGTGATCCAGCAGGCGGGCGACCGCGCCCTGCGCGCCGGCATGACGCTCGCCCGCGTTCTCGATTCGGCGCGCGAAATCCGCCGCCGCTCCGGGATTCCGCTGCTGCTGTTCACCTATCTGAATCCCGTTCTCCGCTACGGTTTCGAGCGCCTCGCAAACGACGCCAAAGCGGCTGGAATCGATGGCTGCCTGCTTACCGACGTCAGCGTGGAAGAGGCCGAAGAATACGTCGCGGTGATGCGCGCCGCCGGTCTCGATACGGTCTTTCTGGCCGCGCCGACCAGCACGGATGCGCGTCTCAAACTCGTCGCGCGCTATTCAAGTGGCTTCATCTATCTCGTCTCCCGGACCGGCATCACCGGGGAGCGCGCCGATATCGCGGCCTCCGCGCTCCCGCTCATCGACCGCATGCGCGCCCACACGGATCTCCCGCTCGCCATGGGTTTCGGGGTCTCAAAGCCGGAACACGTGGCCGCGCTGGCGCCGCATGTGGAAGCCGTTGTGGTGGGCAGCGCCATCGTCCGGCAGATCGAGCGCGACCCCGCCGGGCTCGAATCGTTTATGCGCAATCTGACGCGGCCGCTCGCGAAGCAGGACGCCGCTATATCCTGATCGAGATGTCCCGTGATCCCGTGCGCGCGCTTTCGGCCTGCCGCGAGCGAATCGATGCCGTAGACCTTCGCATCCTCGAACTGCTGAATGAACGAACGCAGATCGTCGAAGAGATCGGCCGCATCAAAAGAGAAGCGCAGATGCCGATCTATGAGCCCCAACGCGAAGACGCCGTGTTCCAGAACGTCATCGGCCACAAGAGCGGCCCGTTGCCGGCCGACGCCGTGAAGCGCGTCTTCGAACGCATCGTGGATGAAATGCGAAAAGTGCAAAAGGCTTTGATTGAAACCAGGACTGAAACCGGGGACGGCGCCTAGACCATGCTCGTCGTGATGCAGGAAGGCGCTTCGGAAGCGCACATCCAGAAAGTGATCGATCGCCTCACCGAAGACGGCTTCGACGTGCATCGCTCGACCGGCGTCATCCACACGGTGCTCGGCGGCGTGGGCGGTCCGGAGGATTTCGATACCGCCGTCTTCGAAGTGATGGACGGCGTAAAGGAAGTCCATCGCATCATCTCGCCGTACAAACTCGCCAGCCGCGCGTTCCGCCCGCAGGGAACCATCGTCAGAGTTCGCGATGTCGATATCGGCGGGAAGAAAGTCGTCGTGATGGCCGGCCCCTGCAGCGTGGAAAGCCGGGACCAGATTGAGCGCGCGGCGGACATCGTGGCCAACGGCGGCGCGCAGGTGATCCGCGGCGGCGCATTCAAGCCCCGTTCCTCGCCCTACAGCTTTCAGGGCCTCGGCGAAGAAGGCCTCAAGCTGATGCGCGAAGCGGCCGATCGCCGCCATCTTCTCGTCATCAGCGAGGTGATGGACTCGACGCAGATCCCCCTGCTCTCCGCTTACGCCGACATCCTGCAGGTGGGCGCGCGCAACATGCAGAACTTCAATCTGCTGCGCGAACTCGGCAAAATCCGCAAGCCCGTGCTGCTGAAGCGCGGCATCTCGGCCACCATCGAAGAGCTGCTTCTCTCCGCCGAATACATCCTCTCCGGCGGCAATTACGACGTGATCCTGTGCGAGCGCGGCATCCGCACTTTTGAAACCTACACGCGCAACACCATGGACGTCTCCGCCATTCCCGTGGTGAAAAAGCTGTCTCATCTGCCGATGGTTGCCGATCCCTCGCACGGCACCGGTCGCCGGGATCAGGTTCCTCCCATGGCGCGCGCCGCAGTCGCCGCGGGCGCGGACGGACTCCTGATGGAAGTCCACCACGACCCCGATCACGCCCTCAGCGATGGCGCGCAATCTCTCAAGCCCGATCAATACTCTGAGCTGATGGACCAGCTCCGCATGATCGCTCCGGCGGTTGGACGCACCATCTGATCGCGCATGACTAACGTCGCGATCTACGGCGTCGGTCTCATCGGCGCGTCATTTGGTCTGGCTCTGCGTCAGGCGGGATTCACCGGCGAAATCGCGGGCGTCAGCTCTCCCCGCAGCATCGAAGCAGGCCTCGCCCGAGGCGCCATCGACCGCGCGCTCTCCTTCGAAGAGGCCGCGAGCCGGGCCGATCTTATCTTTCTCGCGCAGCCGATCTCCGGCATCATCGAAGCCCTTCACCGCCTGGCGCCGATCGCCAGCCCGCACGCGCTCATCACGGACGCAGGCAGCACCAAGCGCGCCATCTGCGAAGCCGCGTCTTCGCTCACCGGCGCCACTTTCCTCGGCGGCCACCCCATGGCGGGCAAGGAATCCCGCGGCGCCGAATCGGCCGATCCCGATCTCTTCCGCCATCGCCCCTGGGTGCTCACCGCAACCCCGAACCACCCCGTCGCCGAGGCGTTCCGCCACTGGATCGCCCGCATTGGCGCGCGCGAGATCATTCTCGACGCCGCCACGCACGATCGCCTCGTCGCCTGGAGTTCGCATCTGCCCCAGCTCACTTCCACCGCACTCGCCGCCACGCTCCACGAACTCGCGCCCAACGCCTCCGCCGTCGCCGGCCCGGGGCTTCTCGATTCCACCCGCCTCGCCCTGAGTTCCTTCGATCTGTGGCGCGACATTCTCGCGACCAACCGCGACGAAATCGATCGCGCACTCGAAGCTCTCATCGAGCGTCTCCAGCGCATGCGCGCCAACCCCGAACCCGATTTCGCCACCGGCGCCGATTTCGCCCGCAAGCTCCGAACCCCGACCGCTTCCTGACTGCCGCGGCCGCCGCGCTCTACTGATATCTATGCGCCCCTTCCTCGCGGCCCTGGCCGCAGCGCTTCTCCTTGCTCCAGTCCAGTCCGCCAGCGAACCCGCCGATATCGACCTCTCCCACAGCGAGATGCGGCCTTACTTTGAATCCTTCGCCGCCGACCGCGCCAGTCTGCAGCGCTTCTACTCCATCGAATCCGCCTCCGGCACGCGCGCCCGCATGCGGCGCTATTACGCGGACTGGCGCGCGCGCCTCGCCGGCCTCGATTTCGATCGCATGAGCCAGGACGGCAAAGTCGATTACGTCCTGCTCCGCAACTATCTCGATCACGAACTCCGCAAGCTCGATCTGGACGCGCAAGCCGACGACGAACTCGCGCCGTGGACGCCATTCGCCGGCTCCATCATTCGTCTGGAAGAAGCGAGACGCGCCGTGGAACATGTGGATGGCCGCGCGTCGGCGGAAACACTGTCGAAAATCACCGCGGCTGCTGACGCCGCGCAGCATGCGGAGGAAAGCGCGAAGCCCGCGTCAGACCCGAAAGCCGCCGAAAAACGCCGTGAGGAAGGCAACCGCGCCGCCCAGCGCGTGGCCGCGCTGCACAGCACGCTTCGCAACTGGTTCACTTTCTACGATTCCTACGATCCTCAGTTCACCTGGTGGGCCGCTGCCCCGTACAAAACGACCGACGCCGCACTCACCCGCTACGAAACCTTCCTCCGCGAAAAAGTCGCCGGACTGAAGCCCACGCATCCCACATCGGCGGGTCCGGGCGATAACCGCAACTTCACTCCCGCAGGCGCCGCCGCCGGTTCCATCGACGACATCATCGGCCACCCTGCCGGCCGCGCGGTTCTCATGAGCGAACTCGCCTTCGAGATGATTCCCTATACTCCCGAAGAACTCATCTCGATGGCGAACACCGAGTTCGCCTGGTGCGAAGACCAGATGAAGCGCAACTCGCGCGAAATGGGCTTCGGCGACAACTGGAAAGCCGCGCTCGAAAAGGTGAAAACCATGTACCCCGAGCCGGGCAAACAACCGGAAGTCGCCCGCGATCTGATCCTCGAGGCGGAAAAATTCCTCGACGACAATCACCTCGTCACCATACCGCCCATCGCGCGCGAGACCTGGGGCATCCGCATGATGCCGCCCTCCATGCAGCTCATCGCGCCCTTCTTTCTCGGCGGCGAATCGCTTCTGGTCGCCTACCCCACGGCCGATATGACTTACGAGCAGAAGATGAACACCCTTCGCGGCAACAGCGTACCGATGTCGCATGCCGTCGTGTTCCACGAGATGATCCCCGGCCACGAACTGCAGGGCTATATGGCGCGGCGCTACAAGGCCTATCGAATGGCTGCGCTCGGCACAACGCCGTTTCTCGTCGAAGGCTGGTCCCTGCACTGGGAACTCGAAATGTGGGACCGCGGCTTCCACAAAACACCCGAAGAGCGCATTGCCGCGCTCTTCTGGCACATGCACCGCTGCGCCCGCATCATCTTTTCACTCAGCTTCCACCTCGGCCGGATGACGCCGCGCGAATCGGTCGATTTCCTCGTGAACCGCGTCGGCTTCGAACCCGAGAACGCAGCCGGCGAAGTGCGGCGTTCCCTTTCGGGCGGCTACGGAGTGCTCTACCAGGCGGCCTATCTTCTTGGAGGAATTCAAATCTATTCCCTCGAAAAGGAACTCACCGCTTCCGGCAAAATGACGCCCCGCGAGTTTCACGATGCCGTGCTGCGCGAGAACGCCATCCCGATCGAAATGATCCGCGCCTCGCTGACCAATCAGAAGCTGACGCGCGATTATGTGACGTCCTGGCGGTTCTCGCCCGCTGAATTGCGCCGCTGAGCCGAAGACATTGTTTGGCTCGATACTGTCGCGTCCGGTTTGAATCGTCATGCTGCCGCACTTCTCCGGCGCCGCACGATGCATACTGAGTGCATCACCTGTGGACCCCTCCGACTCCCGCGGCATCGGCAAATACACCTCCCTCGCTCTTCTCCTGCCCCTCTCTACCCTGATCGGCTACGCGATGGGCTACGGCCTCGACCGTCTCTTCCATCTCACGTTTCTCCGCTGGATCTTTCTCGGGCTCGGCACCATCTCGGGCTTCATCGAACTGATCCGCGAACTCGACAAGGACGTCTGAGGTTTTGAATCCGGCCGAATTCGACCGCGCCGTCGCCCGCCTGCCCATCTGGATCCTCGCGCTCGCCGTCATCGGCGCAGCTCTGGCGGGCACGTCTTTCGGCCTCCGTTACGCCGGCGGATTCCTCATCGGCGCCATCGCCGCGTATTTCAACTTCCGCATCATCGAGCGCGCCGTAAATCGCGTTTCGCGGCTCGCCGAATCGGGCGCGTCCGCCCGCGCCCACCGGACCGGTTTATCCCTCCTTATCCAGTTCGGAATCTTCGTTTTAGGGGCCTTTGTTATACTTGAGCTTTCCGGGTTCAATCTGGCTGCCGCGTTTTGTGGGTTCCTCGTGTGTCCGGCGGCCGTGATTGTGGAAATCGTCTACGAATTAATCCGTTATGGTCACTCATGAAGCCTGGTTGACGAAGCTGTTTAACGCGTACCTTGCGGGGCTCGGCAACTGGCTCCTCCATCTCTTCGGCCAGACCGCCACCAATGCGCGTGAGCCCTGGGCCGACTTCATCGTGATGCAGTTGCTGGTCGCGGCTGTCATGATCGTGCTGTTTCTGGTGCTGCGCGGCCGCCTCTCGGTCAATAAGCCCGGCGCGATGCAGCAGCTTTTCGAACTCATTCACGGCTTTGTCGTCGATCAGGCCGACGATCAGGTTGGTCACGACGGCCGCAACCACGTGGTTCTGTTCGAGACGCTGTTTATCTTCCTTTTAATTGCCAATCTCATCGGCATTGTGCCGCAGTTCATGAGCCCCACGCAGGCCGTTTACGTGCCTGCCGGATGCGCCCTTGTCGCTTTCGTGTACTACAATTGGGTCGGCCTGCGGAAGCACGGCGCCTTTCGGTATGCCCTGCATTTTGCCGGTCCTATATTGTGGCTGTCATGGCTCATGCTGCCCATCGAGATCATCAGCCATCTGGCGCGGCCGCTCTCGCTGACCATCCGTCTTTTCGCCAATATGTACGCGGGTGAGCAGGTGACGCTCGTCTTTCTCAGCCTCACCTACCTTGTTGGCCCGGCGATTTTCATGGGGCTGCACGTTTTCGTTTCGCTGCTTCAGGCGTATATCTTCGTTCTGCTCACCATGATGTACGTGGCAGGCGCCGTCGCCGAAGAGCATTGATCTTTCTGACATCGCGCAGAACGCCCGTGCGCCCGGTTTCATTTATAACGGCTTTAACCCGCTTTTCCGCGTGAGGCCTCCCGCCCCCAGGCGAGGAACGCAACCACCTCCGGCGAAGCAAATTTACTAAAGGAGTACCACTTTGAAAACGAAACTCACTCTTCTCGCCATCGCGCTGATGTTCTGCGCGCTCCCGATGTTCGCCCAGGGTACGGGCGGCGGCGCTGCCGCCGGCGGTACCAACTGGGTCGCCATTACCGCCGGATTCTCCATGGCTATCGCCTCCGGCCTCTGCGCCCTCGGTCAGGGCAACGCTGTCCGCGGCGCCGCTGAAGGCATGGCGCGCAACCCCGGAGCCGCCGCCGCCATCCGCTTCGCCCTCATCCTCGGCCTCGTGCTCATCGAGTCGCTCGCGCTTTATACCTTCGCCATCATCTTCGTGAAGGTCGTCTAAAGCAGGAATTACAAAACAAACCCGATTCGCGTTTCTCACGACCTGAGGCCCGGCCGGATATCATCCCCGGGCCTCAGCCATTTTCGGGGCTCGAAAAAACAAACCCAACCCCGTATTCGCAAAATTTACAAAACAAAGCCAATCGCCTTCCGAACTTAGGGGCAAGCCCAATCGGTCGGTGACACGGGTTCAACGGAAATATCTTCCGTGCCCTCAACGCAGCGGCGCAGGACCGCGAAGGCCCGCCCGGCTTTTCGTGTTATCCCTCAAACGTGGTCGCGCCCGTGCTCCGGCCGGAACGGTGGTACGATTCTTCCGGAGGTCCACATCCGCCGATGATCCACAAGCCGACTCCCTGCTCCCGCCGCAA
>DAIDJK010000249.1 GCA_027450225.1 Bryobacterales bacterium
CGGACCGAAGCCCCGAACGTTCGCCAGTTCCTTCGGCCCGCGGCCCACGCAGCAGGCGAGCGGCATCCCGTGAACGTTCCCGCTCGGGCTCGAATCCGGCGTGTTCATATCGGCATGCGCGTCGATCCACAGCAGCCCGATAGTTTGCTGCAACTTCCGGAAGTGGCCGCTCACGCCCGCGCTGGTCCCGGCCGCGATCGAGTGGTCCCCGCCAAGCACCAGCGGAACCCGGTTCTCATCCAGCGCCCGCTCCACCATCTCCGCCAGCTTCTCGCACGTGGCGGCGATCTGCGGCAGAAACTTCGCGTTCTGCGGACCAGCGTCCGCCACGCTCTCCGCCTGCGCCACCGGCACGTTGCCCAGATCCACCACGTCATACCCGAGCGCCCCCAGCTTCGCGCCCAGCCCGGCTACGCGAACCGCCGATGGCCCCATATCCACGCCGCGCCGTCCCTGTCCAAGATCGAGCGGCGCGCCTATGATTGCGATGCGGGATTCGCGCATCGGCTAAGGCTTCAGCCTGTAGAGCATCCGCGGAAACGCGATGGTTTCGCGCACATGCTCGAGGCCGCACACCCACGCCACGCAGCGCTCGATTCCCATGCCGAAGCCGCCGTGCGGTACCGTGCCGTACTTGCGCAGATCGATATACCAGTCGAAGGCTTCTTTCGGCAGGTGATGCTCTTCGATGCGCTTCAGCAGCAGTTCCGGATCGTGAATGCGCTGGCCGCCGCCGATGATTTCGCCGTACCCTTCCGGCGCGAGCACATCCACCCCCAGCGCCACTTCGGGCCGCTCCGGATCGGGCTGCATGTAGAACGCTTTAATAGCGGTCGGAAACCGGTCCACCATAATCGGCTTCTCGAACTGCTCCGTCAATATCGTCTCGTCCGCGCCCCCGAAGTCGCTGCCCCACTGGATCTCTGAACCGTGCGCCTGCAGGTTCTTCACCGCGTCGTCATAGCTCATCCGCGGGAACGGCGCCGCCACTTTCTCCAGCTTCGACGTATCCCGCTCCAAAGTCTTCAACTCTTCGCGGCGATTCTCCAGCACCCGGCCGACCACGTACACCACCATCTCCTCGGCCACGCGCTTGATCTCGTCCAGATCCGCATACGCCATCTCCGGTTCCACCATCCAGAACTCGGTCAGATGCCGGCGCGTCTTCGATTTCTCGGCGCGGAACGTCGGCCCGAAGCAGTAGACTTTCCCGAACGCCATGGCGTTGGCTTCGTTATAAAGCTGGCCGGATTGCGTCAGATACGCCTTGTCGTCATCGAAGTAATTCACTTCGAACAGCGTCGTCGTACCTTCGCACGCCGCCGGCGTGAAGATCGGCGTATCCACCAGCGTGAAGCCGTGGTTGTCGAAGTAATCCCGCACCGCCCGGATCACCTCGTGCCGCACCCGGATAATCGCATGCTGGCGCTGCGAGCGCAGCCACAGGTGCCGGTGATCCATCAGGAATTCCACGCCGTGTTCCTTCGGGGTGATCGGATACGGGTCGGCTTCGGAGACTTTCTGAATAATCTCCACGCCTTCCACGTCCATCTCGTATCCGCCCGGCGCCCGCGCTTCGGCGCGGATCTTCCCCCGCACCTTCAGCGACGATTCCTGCGTCAGATGCTTCAGCGCTTCAAACGTCTCCTCCGGCAGCGCGTTCTTGAGCGCCACGCACTGCATCAGTCCGGTGCCGTCGCGCACGATGGGAAAGACGATCTTTCCGGACTTGCGGAGATTGTAAAGCCATCCCGCGATCTCGACGCTCTCATCCACATGGCGCGCCGCATCGCTGATCGTGATTCGTTCAGACATTGGTCGATTGTTCAGCCGCCCGGCAGGTTTCCAGCTTCTCGAACGACCGCGCTATCTCGCCCAGCGGATTCTGGTGCTCGGGGACTTCGCGCAGTTCGAGCAGCAGCGGATATTGATCCCGGCGGGTCCGCAGCAGTTCCATCGCATGCCCCCAGTCGATCGTCCCCCCGGGCGCTCCCGGAAACAGATGCTGATCTTCCTTCGCGTTGTTGTCGTGCAGATGCAGCGAGCGGATGCGGTCTTTCATGATGTCGAATTCGTGCTCCACGCCCGCGCCGATGTGCGCATGCCCGATGTCGAACACGAAGTTCAGCTTCAGATGCGTGACCTCGTTGAAATAGCGCAGACGCGTCGCCGTCGAAAGATCGTTCGGCGTATTCTCCAGCAGAATCTCCACCCCGCGCTGCCTCGCGAATACGATCAGTTCGTCGAGCGAGGAAAACGCCGCTTCCACCGCGTGTTCGGAAAAAGCCTGGCCGCCCACCCCCAGATGCTGGATCAGATAGCGGAACGGAATCGTCTCCGCGATCTCGAGCGCCCGCTTGATCTCGTCCACCCACCTGATCCGCTCCACCTTCACGCGTTCCGTGATGTTGATGTGCGCATGCGGTCCGGACCGGCCCCAGATATCGTCCGTGTACATCGGCGCGTGCAGCGAATGCAGTTTCAGATCGGAATCGCGGAACCAGTGCCCCAGCTCCGCGATCTGGTTTTTGTCCTGATAATCCAGATGCTGGCGCGCGCAGAAGATTTCGATGGCAGGAATTCCGGCGCGCTCCACCCGGCTCAGCCACGCTGTGGTCAGCCGGTGATTGGCGATAACGTGGGTCGAAAGTACCCGTTGCATACGGATCGAGTTAATAACCTTTGGCGGTCCCATCCACGCGGCCGTCGGGAGCGCCTTCGATCCATTGTCCTTCAACCCGGATCGCTGCGAGTTCTCCCACCTGCGGGATCACCCGGATCTGATGCCCGCGCTGCTCGAGCAGCCGTATCGTGTCCGGCGAAACCGTCTTCTCCACCGTCAGCGTATCCGGCAGCCACTGGTGGTGAATGCGCGGCTGGTCCACTGCCTCCTGCATGTTCATGTGGAAGTCGATCACGTTCAGAATCGTCTCGAGCACCGTGTTGATAATCGTCGGCCCGCCCGGCGAGCCCAGCACCATATAGAGCTTCCCGCCCTGCGTCACCATCGTCGGGCACATGGAAGACAGCGGCGTCTTGTGCGGCGCAATCGCGTTCGCTTCGCCCTGTATCAGCCCGTAAACATTCGGCTCCCCAGGCTTCGGCGCAAAGTCGTCCATTTCGTTGTTCAGCAGGAATCCGAGGCCTGTTGCCGTCACGCCCGAACCGAAGATGCCGTTCAGCGTATAAGTCACCGCAACCGCATTCCCCTGCGCGTCCACAATCGAGAAGTGCGTCGTCTCCGCGCTTTCATAGGGCGCCAGATCCCCGGCATGAATCTCCGCGCTCGGCGTCGCGTGGTTCGGATCGATCGATTCGCGCAGCTTCGTCACATACCGCGGATCGAGCAGCGCCTTCACCGGAACTTTCACGAAATCCGGATCGCCCAGATGTTCGGCGCGGTCGGCGAAGTAGCGCCGCATCGCTTCGGCTTCGTAATGCAGCGCGTACGCCGAGCCCGCGCCGTCCTTCGCGTAATCGGTCCCTTCCAGCACCCCCATCATCTGCAGAATCCCCACGCCGCCCGAACTCGGCGGCGGCGACGTGATAATCCCGTAGCCTTTGTACTGCCCTTCAAGAGGCTGCCGTTCGATCACCTTGTAATTGCGCAGATCGTCGAGCGTGATCGTGCCGCCGTGGTCTTTCATATCGGCCGCCAGCAACTGCGCGGTTTCGCCTTCGTAGAAATCCTTCGCGCCCCTCGTGCGAATCCGTTCGAGCGTGCGCGCAAGTTCCGGCTGTTGCAGCGTGTCGCCCGCTTCGTAAAACGCGCCATCCTTCAGAAAAATCCGCTTCGATTCGGGAAACCGCGAGAGTTTCCCGCTCACATTGCCGTGCAGCGTCTGCGCCAGTGCGTACGAGACCGGGAAACCGTCGCGCGCCAGTCGCACCGCCGGTTCCAGCAGTTCCTTCCACGGCTTCGAGCCGAATTTCCCGTGCGCATACTCCATCCCCCGCACCGTTCCCGGCACGCCCGAAGCCCGATAGCCCACCAGCGATTCCTCGGTCGGCTTGCCCGTCGCCGGGTCGATGTACATATCGTGCGAAGCCGCTTTCGGCGCCCGTTCCCGGAAATCGATGAACGTGGACCGCCCGTCGGCAAAACGGATCAGCATGAATCCTCCGCCGCCGAGGTTGCCGGCCGAAGGATGCGTCACCGCCAGCGTGAAAGCCACCGCCACCGCCGCGTCGATGGCATTTCCGCCCGCTTCGAGAACCGCTTCCCCGGCGTCGGTCGCGTGCGCTTCCCGCGTCACCACCATCGCGTGCCGCGCCCGGACAGGCTGCCGCCCGAAACAAGCGGTCGCCAGAGCGATCGCGGCCAGCGTTGCGGCGCACTTCGACGGAAATCGCATACGGAGATTGTAGGGGATATCGCGAAACGGCGGCTCGAATCTCTCTTCCCGATTCCTGCTTCACGCGCCTGCTTGACGCCGCTTACTTCACACTGTGAAGTAGTTTGCGAAGGAGCAACACGCGATGCAATCGCAAATCATCCGGCACTGGGCCGCCTGGGCGCCGGTCGCCATGTCCGGCGCCGCGCTCGCCGTCGTCCTCGGCCACATCGCTCTTTACGGAACCGCGCGCCAGCCCGATGAAGGCGCCGCCGCCCACATCTGGCAGTTGCTGATGGCCGGTCAGGCGCCGTTCATGCTTTTCTTTCTTGCCCGCGCGCTTCGCCGGTCCCCCGCGCACGCATTCACCGTCATCGGCATCCAGCTCTTCGCCGCCCTGGCCGCCATCGCGCCGGTCTGGCTGCTGCATCTTTAGTCCGCGCTCCGGCCGGACGCCGCTCAGCGCAGCGCGGCCTGCCGGCTCTCGGGTTCGAATCGGAATAACTCGAACACCGGCGCCCCGCTCGAATCCGCAATCACCCGCAGCACATGCTCCGTATATCCCAGCCGCGCCGCGCCCTGCTGCAGGCGTTCGTTCACGCCCGCCACGGCCTCGGTCGCGTGGGTGTGCTGCACGAAGATGAAATCCGGCACGGTCACCATTTTCCGGAACTCCGCCGGGTCCTTCTCGTCCGCCATAAACAGTTTGATCCGGCCGTCGTGCAACACCCGCAGGCCA
>DAIDJK010000250.1 GCA_027450225.1 Bryobacterales bacterium
GCGGCGTCATCGCGCCCTTTCTCGAAGGCCATGCCGTCCGCGATCCCGATGCCCTGCGCATCAAATTCGAACAGGGTCCCGTCCAGGCGGCCGATCCGCGGGAACGCCGCGATCTGCTCGCCGCCTATGGCTCGGTCGATATCGCGCTCCGCGACATCGTCGCCCGGTCGTATGGCGTCCCCCTGTCGGAAGTCATCGGCGGACGCGTCCGGGATCGCGTCCACCTTTACGGCAGCGCCGGCATGTACCAGACCCCCGAACTCTACGCCGAAGAAGCCGCCGCCATCGCCGGTCTCGGCTTCCGCGCTTATAAAATGCGCCCCGGACTCGGCCCCGAAGAAGACGTCCGCGCCATCGAACTCGTCCGCGAAGCCGTCGGCCTCGGCGTCGATCTCATGATCGATGCCCACACCTGGTGGCGCATGGGGGATCGCAGTTACTCGCCCGATACCGTCGAGCGCCTCGCCGAACAGATGGCCGCCTTCGACCCCCTCTGGCTCGAAGAGCCTCTGCCCCCCGCCGATCACGCCGCCTACCTTCGCCTGAAGGAAAAGGACATCGTTTCCCTCGCCGCCGGCGAGCACGAACCCGGCGACGCCGGTTTTCTCGACCTCATCGGCCTCGAAGCCGTCGATTACGTCCAGATGGACGTCTGCTCCCAGGGCGGAATCGCCGCCGCCGCGCGCGTCCTCGCCGCCGTCGCCCGCCAGAATCTCCGGTTCGCCTTCCACAGCTGGGGTACGGACCTTGAAGTCCTCGTCGCCGCCCATCTCGGCGCCTGCTGGCCGGAAACCGTCGTCGAATGGCTCGAATATCCCTGTTACGCCAACGGCGGCCAGCCCGGCATGTACCCGTTCCCCATCGCCGCCGAAATACTCAAAAATCCGTTGCAGATCGAGCAGAGCCGCATTCTTGTGCCGCGCGAGCCCGGTCTCGGCATCGAAATCAATCAGGACGTCATCGAAAAATATCCATGGATACCAGGCCCCTGGTCTTACTTCCGCATCGATTCACCCCGCGAAACGCTGGCGCTCACGGGCGATTCTTCCGTACCCTGGCTGCAGGTAAAGGAGCAGGATGGCAAGTCTGCTGAGTAGCGCCGCCGCGATGAAGCGCGACACCCGCCAGTACAGATATCTCGACCTGCTCATCAACATCTTCGTCGTGATCCTGATCGTTTCCAATCTGATCGCGCCCAAGTTTGTCGAGGCCGGCTGGTTCCGGTTCAGCGCCGCCCAGTTGCTGTTCCCCATCACCTACATCTTTGGCGATGTCTTCACCGAGGTTTATGGCTACAGCGCTTCCCGCCGCGCCATCTGGACCGGCTTTCTCGGCAGCGTCATCATGACGGCCTTCGGTCTCTTCGCCATCTGGCTGCCGCCCGCGCCCGAGTTTCACGATCAGAAGGCCTTCGCCACCATCTTCGGCGTCGTCCCCCGCAACGTGGCCGGCAGCCTCGTCGCCTATTGCTGCGGCGAATTCGCCAACTCGCTCACCGTGGCCAAAATGAAGCTCTGGACCAACGGCAAACACCTCTGGACCCGCACCGTCGGCTCCACCATCGTCGGCCAGGCCGTCGATACCACCATCGTCATCGTCTTCATCTTCTGGGGCCAGCCGCTCGGCATCATGTTCAAGCTGATCGTTTCCGGCTACCTGTTCAAAGTCGTCTACGAAGTTCTCGCCACGCCTTTGACTTATCTGGTCGTGAACTTCCTCAAGCGCACCGAAGGCGTCGATTACTTCGACCGCCACACCGACTTCAATCCCTTCGCGGTGAAGAAGGAAGTCCCGGACTACAGGTGAAAACGGTACCGCACTTCGCCGTAGATCTGCCGCGGATTCACATAGTGCGTGCCGCCGAACGTGTTGCTGGTATCGAGCAGATACCGGCTGTTGCCGATGTTCGTCGCATTCACCGACACCGTCACATGCTCGCGGAAGGTTTTGCCCAGCGACAAATCGAACGTCGAGTGCGGCGGCAGATGCGCCGGGCCGTTGCCGTTCAGGAAGCCCGAACCGAACTGATAAGCCGGCGTCGCCCAGACGCCATGCGGCAAATGCAGTTGCAGCACGGTGGACAACGTGTTTCGCTGGTCGTGGTCCAGCAGGAAATTCCCCGCGGGCGCATCCTGCAGCAGTCCGCCGGTGATCGGCCCGATGCCCTGCGCAATCTGGTTCGAATAAGCGATCCGCAGATTCGCCGTGTGAAACAGTTCCGGTGACCGTACCGAAACTTCCGTGCCGCTGACGATCGCCCCCAGATCGGTCAGCGGGATGAAGATTCCCGAATTTCCGATCACATCGTGATCCAGAAAATTTGTCGCGCTGGTATGGAACTGATCCGCGTCGATCGACCAGCCCCGCAACGGGATCGTAAGCCCGAAATCATGCTGGATATCGCGCTCGCCGCGCAGCGCCACGAATCCATATCCCTGCTGGACGGCGAAATCGAGCGACGGTCCGGCCAGGCTGTCGAGCGGCGGCGGCTGATAATAATAAGCGTAGTAGCCGCGTACGATCCAGCCGATCTTCGGTATCCGGATCGCCGCGCCCAGCCTCGGGTCCGCCGCGTTTTCGTTCACCAGCCCCGCGTAGTGCGTCATCCGCAGTCCCAGGTTGAACGTCAGCCAGCTGGCCGCCTTGTACTGGTCCTCGAAGAAGAGTGACTCGGAGTTCGCCCAGTTGCGCTGCAGCTGGTTGAGCGCCGCCCCGCCCGGATTGTTCATAAGGTTGAAGGTCAGCGAATCGTGCTGCGCCCACACCTCGATTCCCGCCTGCGCGTTGTGGCCCTTCTTCTGGATCTGGATGGTGGACCGGACCCCGAGGTAGTTCGAGTTGTTCAGGTCGTTCAGGATGTAAGGCGTGTCGTTCGGGCCGCCGAAGTAGTTGGCTGCGTTGTAGTGATAAGAAGGCGTCAGCGTGAAAATGGACCCGTCTTCGAAGGTGTGGGCCCAGTGGAAGCCCACCAGCGTGTCGCGCTCGGCATCGGAATCGCGCACGCCCGCCGCCTGCGCGCCGGGGTCGTTTGGAATCTGGTAGTTGTCGTAGCGGCTGGAACTTACCAGCCGGAACTGGTCGTGGGGATCGGGGTTGTAAAGCAGGGACAGGAATCCGCCCAGCCCGTATTCGCCGTCATGGATCACCTGTGACGCCGGCGTGTTCAGGCCAAGGTCGGAGCGGCTGCCGTCGAAACTCGCGTAATAGGCGAATTTCTGCGTGTGGCCGCCGAAATTGAACTGGTCGTCGGTCGAGCCGAAGTTGCCGGCGCTGGCGATAATCTCGGCGTCGTTGTCGCGGTCGAAGCCGGATGGCGTCACCACGTTGAACAGACCGTAAGTGCGGTCCCCGTATTCGCTCGAATAGCCGCCGCGCTCCACTTCGAGCTCTTCCACGTTCTTCGGGTTGATCAGCGGCGCCACGTTGGCCGCGATGCTGGTGTTCTCCACCGGAATGTCGTCGATGAACCAGTTCACCTGATGGCCACCGCGCACGTGCAGCATGTCGTGCACCATGGAAGCGCCCGGCGTGAAGTCCGTGATCATGGCGAGGCTGTTGGTCTGGTCCGCTCCCGCCGTCTGCTCGATGTTCGATGCCGCCACGAAATTCCGCACCGTGGAGGCGTCCGTGCTCAGGCTCCGCAGCGATTCCGTCACCTGCACGGAGGAAGTGACGGCCGCAATCTCGAACTGCAGGTGCAGCACCGGGTTCTGTCCCGCGCTCACCGGAACGGCTTGCGTAACGGGTTGAAATCCGGCAGCCGACGCGGTCACGCTGTAAGCGCCCGCCGGAATATCGCGGAACGTGAACTCGCCGTTGGCGTCCGATGTGGCGTCGTACGGTTTTGTCGATGGAGATTCAAGGCGTACCGCGGCGCCCTGCACCGGGCGATGCTGCGGATCGTGAACTACGCCTTTGAGATTCGCCGCCGGCGATGGCGCTGCGGCGAAGGAAATGAGAAACGGCAGCCAGAAAACATGGCTGGAAAACATAAGACGGACGTCCCCTCTCGAAATGATTTTTCAGGCGGAAATCAGGCGAGGGGAGAAGGAGGGCCGCGAACGCGGAAAAGTCTCGAATACGAATCTTCCGGAGCGGTGATGGCGGCAAGCGAGAGCGCCAGATTGCGCACCGCGGGCCGCGGCAGCGCCGCGGGAGGTTGCGTCCCGATGGCGTTCGGAAC
>DAIDJK010000251.1 GCA_027450225.1 Bryobacterales bacterium
TACGAACGGCGGAGGTGCAGTGGAGCGCCGAGAGGATTCAGGCATTGGCCGCCGTCCGGGGCGCAGTACGCTTCGCCGGACGTCAGACCATCCTGAACATTCAGGCAGCCCCCAAAAACGAGCAGGCGGCGCTCCGAAGGCTCGCGGCGGGCCATGTCGTTCCGGCTGCTGAATCCGGTTGTGAGGCAGGCGGCGAGACCTGTTCGCCAGCGCGATCGGGATGGCCAGAGGGCGCCGCAGCAGGTCGGAGCCAATCACGGTCTCCCCGGCGGCTGTGGAAAATCCGGTACAGACCAGTACCAGTGCGGGGCCCAAAAACAACGAAGCCCACCTGATGAGGGTGGGCTTCCGCTCGCCCTGCGTTCGCAGGGTGATGTTCGATGGGAGAATCATTTTCAACGGCTTCGCAACCGCCAAAAACTTAGTGATTGGATATTACGGCGTCAGGAGAGTCCCCGTCAAGCGAAATTCCAGCGTAAATTATCCATAGCCCAACAACAACAATCGATTGGATTTACCACGTCTGTGGATTTCCGCCTGCAATCGACTTCATTTGTAGTAGATAAGGAAGGGTCCCGCCCTCACATTCGGTTCGACAAGTGCAGGGAGATCATAGCGTCACCGTCGCCATCGGCTCCGGCGCGGCGTACCATCACCCGCAGTCCGCCTACTACAAGACCCGAAACCACGCAGAACGCGGCCAGTACCCCGCACAGGATGATAATGTTCCAGAACAGGTTCACGGGATTGTCCCGGAGCGTGGGAACGTGCTCGGGAATGGTGACGGCAGCCTCGTATTTCACTTTGGAGAGCAGGCGTTCAGCGGCGTCGGGGCTGGGCGGGTCGATGACCACCGCGACCATCGGCCCGGTGCGCTTCACCACGGCCCCGGGGATCTGCTGGAAGTGCGGATAGCGGTCGCGGGCCATTTCCATGGTCGGATACGTGAAGACCGCGAGCGTGGTCTCGGCGCCGCCGGCGCTGTATTTCGCGACTTCGCCCTCGGCGTTGAAATGGAAGGCTGCCGTCGCAAGCGGGACCTTCGGCGCAAACCGCGCGAGGCTGTCCGGCCCGACAATATACCGTTCCGAATTCGACTGCGCGCCCGCCGGCATGTACTTCGGCAGCGTGGGGAGCGGCGAGTGGGCATAGTTCGGCACGGTACCGAAGATGTGGTTCAGTTCGACCGGCGTCGGCTTGTATCCATTGATAACAAAGACGTAATTGCCCGCACCCAGCACCTCCTGCGAAGCGGTTGCCACCGCGTTCGGCACCCCCATGTCATCCAGCTTGAGCGGTTTGGCGCCGGCGGGACGCGCGTCATCCCAGGCGGCGAGAGCGCCGGTGGCGTCGTCGAAACGGTAGCCGGAAACGGTCCAGGGCGCGCCGGGGCCGGAGTAAGTGGCCGTCTGGGAATCGCGCAAACCGTATTCCTGCCAGACCTTTGCATCGGGCGCGGGAGCGGCGGCCGTAGCCGTAAGGTTCCACTGCCCGATGGTCTGGGGGAACATCGCCGGGAAAGCCGCGGCCGGAAACAGCACGGACGCTGAGAACACAGACAGCAAACGCAACTTCATCGATGGATCAGTTTTCTTTCCGCGCACAACGAACCGGCCTGGTGGCGGCCTGTGCGCTTGATTATATCGACGCCGGAGCGGGGTGTTGCGATCCATTGTGACGCGATTCTGCGGCCACGATTTCTTTATGGCGATTGCTAAATTCAGAAGTGACGCGACGAAATGACTTACTGCCTCGGGATCATCACCGGCGAAGGCCTCGTTATGGCCTCGGATTCCCGGTCGAACGCCGGCTACGACCAGGTGAACCTCTGCCGCAAGATGCACCGGTTCGTGCGGAAAGGCGAACGTGTGTTCATCATCCTGACCAGCGGAAGCCTCTCGATCAGCCAGTCGGTAATCACGCTGCTGAGGGACGATTTCGATAACGGCCGCGGGCTGGCGCAGGCGGATTCGCTCTATCATGCGGCGCGCATGGTCGGCGATTGCGTGCGGAAAGTAGCCGAGATCGACCGGGCGGCGCTCGAGCACGACGGCCTGGTTTTCAACGTGAATCTTCTGCTTGGCGGGCAGGTGAAGGGCGAGATGCCGGATCTTTATCTGATCTATCCGCAGGGCAATCCGCTGCGCGCCACCGAAGATTCGCCGTATCTGCAGATCGGCGAATCGAAGTACGGGCGGCCCATTCTCGACCGCGGGGTGGATTCGACGACCCCGCTCAACGAAGCCGCGAAATATGCGCTGCTGTCGTTCGATGCGACCATGCGCTCGAATGTAACGGTGGGGCCTCCGATCGATCTGCTGCTCTATCGCAGGGATTCGCTCGATATCACCTCGTACCGCAGGCTCGCCGAGTCCGATCCGGATCTGAACGAGATGCACCATGAATGGGAACGGGCGCTCCGCCATGCGGTGGAGCAACTGCCGGAGATCCGGTTCGGCTACGCCGCCGAGCCGGAGCATGCGACATGAAGCGCATTCTGGCGATTCGCGGAAGCGACGCTGCGCCCGGCGAGACCGCGCCCTACGAAGATGCGCTGCGAGCGGCCGGGCTGGAGCCGGTGGTGGTCGGGGCGGCGGCCGAGACAGGGCTGGACGGCTTCGACGGGCTTCTGCTGATGGGCGGCAGCGACGTGAATCCGGCCCGGTATGGCGAAGCGGCGGTGGCCGAGACGCAACCTCCCGACGACGCGCGGGATGCAGCGGAGATGAAGGCGATCGCGGAGGCGCTCGAACGCGACGTGCCGGTGCTGGCGATCTGCCGCGGGCTGCAGATTCTGAACGTGGAGCACGGCGGCGCGCTCATTCAACACCTCGACGACAACCTGGGGCACCGGGTGAAGACGGGTGACCGAAGCCGGCCGGTGCATGAGGTGGAGATCGTACCCGGGACGAAACTGGCCGCGATTCTGGGCGAGCCGCTGGAGAGGGTTCAGGTCAACTCGCGTCACCATCAGGCGGCGGGGCGGATCGGTGCAGGGCTGGTAGTTTCGGCGCGGTCGAAAGACGGCGTCGTGGAAGGGCTGGAACGGCCGGATAAACCCTTCGTAATCGCGGTGCAGTGGCATCCGGAAAATCAGGCGAACGGCGGGGATGCGCGGCAGGCGCGGCTGTTCCGGGCCTTCGCCCGAGCGCTTGAGGCTTAGGCGATCGGGGCACCAGGCGGCTTACGCCGTGTGGCTTCGACTACGGCAGACGGCTCACGCCGCCTGGCCGTGACACTTCTTATACTTCTTGCCGCTGCCGCAGGGGCATGGGTCGTTGCGGCCCACCTTTGCGGCGCCGTTCGAAGAAGGCTTTGAGGCCTCCGCCTTGCCGGACCCGTTCGTGCCGAAGAACTGAAGTTCCTTGAGTTCCTTCTCGTGCTGGCGCTGGATGTTGCGGGTCATGTCCTGAACCGCCGCCTGCGCCGCCGCGCGCTTCACCTCTTCCGCCGCTCGCTCGGCTTCCACGCGCTGACGCTCGAGTTCGGCCTCGGTGTCCTCTTCTTCCTCGTACTCCTCGTCCTCATTCGAGAACGGCACGGCCGGCGCCTGCTGCTCGAACCGGAGGAAGTAGAGGTAGCGGACCGTCTCGTCTTCTATCCGGTCCATCATGTCCTGGAAGAGGGTGAACGATTCCTTCTTGTACTCGACAAGCGGGTCCTTCTGGCCGTAGCCGCGAAGCCCGATGCCCTCCTTCAGGTGGTCCATCGAGAGCAGGTGGTCTTTCCACTGGTCGTCGATGACGTGGAGCATGATGTTGCGTTCGGCTTCGCGCATCAGCGCGGAACCCACAAGCTGCTCCTTGCGCTCGTAGGTGTCTTTGGCGCGCAGGAAGAGTTCGTTTTCGATCTCTTCGGCGGTCATCCCGGCGAAATCGGCCGGATTCACCTGCGAGCCGAATTTGCTGAGCATGTCGGTCTGGATGCCCGCAAGATCCCACGTGTCGGGATGCACGCCTTCCGGGCAGCGCTGATCCACAATGCCGCCGACGACGCCCTTCGTCATTTCCATGACGCGTTCTTTTTGATCCGCGCCTTCCAGCAGCTTGTGGCGGTCGCCATAGACCGCCTGGCGCTGCTTGTTCATCACATCGTCGTACTCGAGCAGGTGTTTGCGGGCTTCGAAATTCTGTGTTTCGACCGCTTCCTGCGCGGCGCGGATGCGCTTCATGATGAGGCCGGACTCGATCGGCACGTCCTCTTCCATGCCGAGCCGCAGCATCAGGTTCTGCATGCGCTCGCCGCCGAAGATGCGAAGCAGATCGTCCTGCAGAGAGAGGAAGAAACGGGAACTGCCGGGGTCGCCCTGGCGTCCGGCGCGGCCGCGAAGCTGATTGTCGATGCGGCGTGAATCGTGGCGTTCGGTGCCGACGATGTGCAGGCCGCCCAGCGCGACCACCTCGTCATGCTCGCGCGCGCACTGTTGTTTGAATTCCTCGAGGGTACGCTCCCAATCCGCCTTGAATT
This sequence comes from Bryobacterales bacterium, assembly GCA_027450225.1. Classification (GTDB taxonomy): domain Bacteria; phylum Acidobacteriota; class Terriglobia; order Bryobacterales; family Bryobacteraceae; genus BOG-234. Next base: position 4,468 of record DAIDJK010000251.1, read on the forward strand.
CGGCGCGATCGGGATCCTTTCCCTGCTTCCCCATGGCGTCCCGCGCCATGAATTCGGGGTTGCCGCCGAGAAGAATATCGGTGCCGCGGCCGGCCATGTTGGTGGAAACGGTAACGGCGCCTTTATTCCCCGCCTGGGCCACGATGTGAGCTTCGCGCTCGTGATTCTTCGCGTTCAGCACCTCGTGCCGGATGCCCAGTTTCTTGAGCAGATGCGAGAGGCGCTCCGATTTTTCAACCGAGATGGTGCCGACGAGAACGGGCTGGCCGCGCTCGTTGTATTCCTTGATCTCCTTGGCGGCGTTGCGGAACTTCTCTTCTTCGGTCCGGTAGACGATGTCCGTATTTTCCTTGCGGATCATCGGCCGGTTGGTCGGGATGACGGTAACGTCCAGGTTGTAAATCTTCTGGAATTCCGCGGCTTCGGTTTCAGCCGTACCCGTCATGCCGGCGAGCTTCTTGTAAAGGCGGAAATAGTTCTGGAACGTGATGGTGGCGAGCGTTTGATTTTCGCGCTCGATCTTCACGCCTTCCTTTGCTTCGACGGCCTGATGCAGGCCATCGCTCCAGCGGCGGCCGGGCATCTGACGGCCGGTGAACTCATCCACGATGATGACTTCGCCGTCTTTTACGACGTAATCCTTGTCGCGCTGGAAGATGACATGAGCCTTCAGCGCCTGCTGGATGTGATGGTTCCACTCCACGTTCTGCGGCTCATACATATTGCCGATGCCGAGGAGTTTCTCCACCTTGAGAACGCCTTCCTCCGTGAGCGCGGAGGCGCGGTGCTTCTCATCCACCGTGTAGTCGCCAGTGGTGTACTTTTCGCCCGGCTCCTTGCCTTCGATCACTTCACCGCGAATCAGGTGCGGAATGATCTTGTTCGCTTTGTAGTATTTGTCGGTCGATTGCTCGCTTGGGCCGGAGATGATGAGCGGCGTACGGGCTTCGTCGATCAGGATCGAATCGACTTCATCGACAATCGCGAAATTATGGCCCCGCTGCACGCAGTTGGCGAGGTTGAACTTCATGTTGTCGCGCAGGTAGTCGAAGCCAAATTCGTTGTTCGTACCGTAGGTGATGTCCGCGTTATAGGATTCCTGGCGCTCGCGATCGTCCAGATCGTGGACGATCACGCCCACGGTCAGGCCGAGGAACTTGTAGAGCCGGCCCATCCACTCCGAGTCGCGGCGGGCAAGGTAATCGTTCACGGTGACCACGTGAACTCCCTTGCCTTCGAGCGCGTTCAGGTAAGTGGCAAGCGTGGCTACCAGGGTTTTGCCTTCGCCGGTCTTCATTTCGGCGATGCGGCCCTTGTGCAGCACCATGCCGCCGATGAGCTGAACGTCGAAATGGCGCATGTTCAGCACGCGGCGGCCCGCTTCACGGCACACCGCGAAGGCTTCGATCAGAAGATCGTCAAGGCTTGCGCCGTTGGCGATGCGCTCTTTGAATTCAATGGTTTTGGCGGCAAGATCAGCGTCGGAAAGCTGCTGAAGGGAAGGCTCGAGATCGGAAATGGCCGCCACGACGGGACGCATTCTCTTGACCTCGCGCTCGTTACGCGTGCCGAATACTTTCGCAAGGACATCGTCGACGACCATAGACAGGGGATCATTTTGATTTTACCGCGTACGGGGTAGCATCTCCCGGCCCAGCCGGCGGCCCTGCGTGGACCACCTGCGTGGGCGCCCTGTGTGGACCAGCTTCTGAGCGCTGAATGGAGGGCGGGACGAACTTGCCGGCGTCTTCGCCAATATCGGATATCTTCATTGCCGGACTTTGTAGCCCCACGACTCCTCCGCAAGCTCTTCGGCCGCTCTCAGGTTTGCCCGATAAGAAGGTTGCCGAAGGAGTCGATTTCGGCGGTCCAGTCGGGCGGGACCAGCGTGGTGGACCCGTAGTCCGCGATGAGCGCGGGGCCTTTCATTCGCGATGAAACAGCTTCGCGCGGACCGGTGAAAGCGCGCCGCGGACGGCCCTCGATCCAGATCTTCCGTTCGGCGGCGGAGACATCGCCGCGATGCCGCCTGTATCGCAGATCGAGCCGCCTGGCGGGGGCCGCGGCGCGTACGCGAATGGCCACGGTCTCGGTTGCGCGGGATTCGTCGCAGAAGCCGTACACCTTCCGGTGAAGGTGGTGAAAGCCGGAGGCTGTCCGGTGGCCATTCCACGGCACGGTGAGTTCGTAGCTCTGGCCGGCGTAGCGCAAATCGGCGAATCGCGCCTGCCGTCCTTCGGGCAGATCGCGAGAAGCCTTCCGCCCGAGTTCCGCGAAAAGCGGCTCCAGATCGGCGACCCCGAGCGCGCCCAGCGAATACTCGCGCGCGCGGTCGGCCAGCAGCATCCCGAGCGCGGAGAGAGCGCCCGCCATGCGCGGAACGATGACGGTTCGGATGCCGAGTTCCGCGGCGATCTCGCACGCATGCAGGCCGCCGCAACCGCCGAACGCGACCAGCGGAAATTCGCGGGGATCTTCGCCGCGTTCGACTGAAACCACGCGAATTGCCCGTTCCATGTTGGAGTTGGCGATGCGAATGACGGCTGCCGCCGCCGCAGTAACGTCGAGCCCGAGCTGTCTGGCGATCCGCGCCACGGCATCCTGCGCGCGGCCGGGATCGATGCGCAACTGGCCCCCGGCCAGCTGGTCCGGCGCGATGCGACCCAGCACAACGTGAGCATCCGTGACTGTGGCTTCCATGCCGGTTCCGTAACAGGCAGGCCCAGGCGACGCGCCCGCGCTTTCCGGGCCGACGATGAGACTTGCGCCCGCATCGACGCGCGCGATCGATCCGCCGCCCGCGCCCACCGTATGGATATCGAGCATCGGTACGCGCACCGGCATGCCATCGATGCGCGCTTCGGTGGTAAGACGTTGTTCGGTGGAAGCAAGCGCCACATCGGTGGACGTTCCGCCCATATCGAAGGTGAGCGCCTGGGCGAATCCCGCAAGGCGCGCCATCTCCACCGCGCCGACGATGCCGCCCGCCGGCCCGGAAAGGATAGTCCGGACCGGCTGCCGCCTCGCTTCAGCAGCCGTGAGCAGGCCGCCGTTCGACTGCATGATGGCGACCGGATGCGGACTGCCGTGTTCGAGCGCGCCGAGGTAGCGGTCCATCAACGGGCCGACGTAAGCGTTGATGGCGGTGGTCCCGGCGCGCTCGTATTCCCGGAATTCGGGCGAAATGTCGCACGATGCGCAGACGTAGCCGAGGCCGTTCAGCGCTTCGAGAACGGCGCGTTCGTGCGTGGCGTTCCGGTAGGAATGCAGCAGGCAGATGGCGATCGCATCCACGCCCGCGCGTTCAATCGATTTTCTTAGTTCAAGGAGGCTGGCCGGGTCGACGCCGCGATGCGCTGTGCCATCGAACAGCATGCGCTCGTTCACGCCGAAACAAAGCTCGGCAGGAACCAGCGGACGCGGCCGTGGCGGCGTCAGATTGTAGAGCTCGGGCCGGTTCTGGCGGCCGATGGCCAGCAGATCTTCGAATCCGGCGGTGGCGACGAAAGCGGTACGCGCGCCCTTGCGCTCGAGAAGCGCGTTCGTCGCCACCGTGGAGCCATGGACCACTTCCGCGCTCTTTGCCGCGATGCGCGCGATGCCATCCAGAATCACGCCCGCCGGGTCGGCGGGGTTCGACCGCAGCTTGAACGATTCGAGACGGCCATCGTCATAGGCAACGACGAAATCCGTGAACGTGCCGCCGGAATCGACTCCGATTCGCATGTGCAGGGCGTTGAAAGAGCAGTGTAGCGTCCGGCCGCTTCTGCGCCCGTACAACCGGTGCGCTAAAGCCGTCGCCCGGAAGCGCAGGACGGCGAACGCAGAGGCCGGCGGCCTCGGCGAGTGGATAATATCGAGCTTGAGGATACTTTTCGTAGGCGATATCTTCGGTCACGCCGGCCGCATGATCGTCGCCGACCATCTCCGCAATATTCGCGAAACCCAGGCTGTCGATGTCGTCATCGCGAACATAGAGAATTCGGCCGCCGGTTTCGGCATCACGCCGCACGTGGCCGATGAATTATTCGGCTACGGCATCGACGTGATGACGTCCGGAAATCACATCTGGGACAAGCGCGATATCTATGGCTACTTTGCGCGATCCGCGCGGCTGCTGCGCCCGGCGAACTATCCGGAAGGCGCGCCGGGTTCGGGCGTCTTTGTGCATTGCACCGCCTCCGGCGCCGAATGCGCCGTCATCAATCTGCAGGGCCGCGTCTATATGCCGAATATCGACTGCCCCTTTCGCAAGGCGGACCAGATTCTCGCTTCCCTGCCCGCTTCCGTGAAGGTCCGCTTTGTGGATTTCCATGCGGAGGTGACCAGCGAGAAGATGGCGATGGGCTGGTATCTGGATGGGCGCGTCTCCGGGATCATCGGCACCCACACCCATATCCCGACCGCCGATACGCGCATATTGCCGGGCGGCACGGCATACCAGACCGATTGCGGGATGACCGGACCCTACGATTCGGTGATCGGCGTGGAGAAGGAACCGGTGCTGCAGAAGTTCCTCACCGCAATGCCTGTGAAGATGGAGCCGGCGAAAGGCTCGGTCGAGCTGCACTCGGTGGTGATCGATGTGGACGACGCAACCGGAAAGGCAACCGCCGCGCG
>DAIDJK010000252.1 GCA_027450225.1 Bryobacterales bacterium
GGGAAGCCGGGCTGAGATTGGCGCGGCGGTGCGGCATCAACGACACCAGCCCGCGATGCGGCGAGGCTCCAGGTTTCCAGCAGGCGAGGACAACGCCGGGTACACGGGAGCCAGATCCCTTCATGGCACTGCCTCGAAGTAATCGGCAGATGCTTTTCGAGAATGATGGTGAGCTGCTCGGTAAACGCCGGCGCGCAGACCATCCGGCCCGTCCCTGACGATCCTGGCTTGAAATCAAGAGGCTAGAACCATTCCCCGGAGCGGCTATGGCAAGAATCGGGCGGCCGGGAGCAGGACTGGGTCCCTGAATTAATCGCCGGTCGATCGCAGTTTCGACTCGACGTCCGCCAGGGCGCCGCCGTGCGATCCCTCAGCCACCCAAGCGGTGTACCTGGCTTTCAGAATTTCGGCCTTTACATTTTTCATCGGCAGCGCTGATCACTGACAAGCGTGAAACGCTCGCATCGGGCGCCGCACTATACCGTGTCCGCAACGCCGATCCGGCTGAATGGCGGACACGAGCGGAGAAGCGCTATGGGATTAGTCATTGAATACGCGCGAACAAACGCGCAACTGCAAACGATTCGGAACCTCGAAACCGAAATCTTCGGACGCGAGAAAGGCATCAATCTGCCGCCACTTTCCCCTCAGCCGGAGGGACAGTTATTCCGCCTGCTGGCGCTGGATGAAGCGACAGGGGCTCCGGTGGCAACCCTGTCGGTGGCGGATGGCGAAGCGCACCCGGACTTGCTTCATCAGAAAGCCTGCGTGATACGGCGCGGCGCGCGAGTCGCCCGGTTTACGCGCCTTGCCGTACGCCGCGAGTACCGTGGAAGAGGAATTCACCTGCGTCTCCTGCTGGAAGCTCACGAGCGTTTCATAGAGCCGCAGCGAATCCGCTACACGTGGTTCCTCTGCGATGCCGCGCGCAGGTCTGTATCTCTTCTCGAAGGAATGCTTCGATTCCAGCGCGGATCGAAAGTGGTCGATTCCGAGTTCGGGCCCTGCTATCTGCTGTTTCGGGATGAATTCAGCCTTGCCGCCTGGAACGCAAATCGAAACACATGGGCGTGTATCGCCACGCTCGAAGATCTGTCTCAACAGAACCACGCCAACGGCGCGCCGGCCGAAGCGCTGGCGATGCTCGTTCCCGTGCTGCCTTCCGCGGCCTGAACGCGGCGCCGTCCAACCTTGAAACAACGAAAGGAAATTCCATGATCATTTCTATGCGCGCCGACGCCACGGAGAACCAGATCGGCCACATCTGCGCCCGAATTCGCGAATTCGGATATACGGTCCATACGATGCCCGGAGAGAAGCGCGTGGTGATTGGCGCAATCGGAAGCAAGTATGTGGAAGGCACGCTTGAAGCGCTCGAGGCCACGCCAGGCGTCGAGAAAGTGGTGCGCATCTCCGCGCCGTACAAGCTGGTGAGCCGCGAATTCCGTTCCTCGCCGAGTATCGTCCGCGTGGCCGGAGCGTCGTTTGGAGGATCTGTCTTCCCGGTCATCGCCGGACCGTGTTCGGTTGAATCCGAGAAGCAGATCATGGAAACCGCGGAAGGCGTGAAGGCCTCAGGCGCGATGCTGCTCCGGGGCGGCGCGTTCAAGCCCCGCACGTCACCCTACGAATTCCAGGGACTCGAAGTGGAGGGCTTGAAACTCCTCGCCAGGGCGGGGCGCAGAACCGGCCTCGGCGTGGTTACGGAGCTGATGAGCGTGGAACAACTCGGCGTGGTTGTGGAACACGCCGATATGATTCAGATCGGCGCGCGGAATATGCAGAACTTCGCGCTGCTGAAGGCGGTCGGGCGGCAGCCACGGCCGGTCCTGCTGAAGCGGGGCCTGAGCGCCACGATCCGCGAGCTTCTGATGTCGGCCGAATATATTGCGGCCCACGGCAATACAAGAATCGTCCTTTGCGAGCGAGGCATTCGCACCTTCGAAACCGCGACCCGAAACACCTGTGATATTTCGGCAATCCCTGTCCTGAACGAACTCACGCACCTGCCCGTCATACTCGACCCGAGCCATGCATTGGGCAAGCGCGATCTGGTTCCCGCCCTCGCGCGCGCGGCTGTCGCAGTGGGCGCGGACGGCATGATCGTCGAAGTGCATCCACGGCCGGAGGAGGCGCTTTCCGACGGCGCGCAGTCGCTTACTCTTCCGCAATTCCGCGCCATGATGCGCGAGCTCGATCCTTACATTCGCCTCTGGGCGCAACCGCGCGAACTGGCGGCCTCGGCATAGCGATCGTTTGAAACGCTATCGCGCGGAAAAACACTGGAGATCAGTTCAAGGACTTATCGAATGATTCGATTCGAACAAATTCAGAAAAGCTATGCGCTGGGCAAGACGCGCCTCACGGCCATCTGCGATCTTTCGCTCGAGATCGGTGAAGGAGAGTTTGTCGCTCTGGCTGGTCCATCCGGCAGCGGGAAGACGACCCTGCTGAATCTGGGCGGTTGCATCGACAAGCCGGATGCCGGGCGCGTCTGGGTGGACGGAGAGGACGTGACCGACGTTCCTCTTTCCGGGCTGGCGCGAAAGCGCCGTTCGCGCATCGGGTTCGTGTTTCAGAATTTCAGCCTCATCCCCGTTCTCACCGCTCTGGAGAATGTGGAATATCCGCTCATGATCAGCGGCATGCCGAAACGTGAGCGGCGGCAGTTTGCGGCGGAATGGCTGGATCGCGTCGGTCTCGCGCCCCATTCCGGCAGGAAGCCGGACCAGCTCTCAGGCGGGCAGCGCCAGCGAGTGGCGATCGCCAGAGCGATGATCTCGGCGCCCGCAGTCGTGATCGCCGATGAACCTACCGCGAATCTCGACTCTGTCACAACGGAAAACATTCTCGACCTGATGGAAGAGATCAACCGCGAGACCCAGACCACATTTCTCGTCGCGACGCACGATCCCCTGGTGATGGGGCGCGCGGCGCGAACGGTGCATATGCGGGATGGGCGAATCGTTCACGTTGCACAGGGCGCGTCCTGCGCCCGGGAGGCTATGGCATGTTGACCGCAATCGCTTTTCGCAATCTGTTCCGGAACCGGCGTCGAACCTTGATTACCTCGATGGTTCTGGTATTCGGAGTCGTCGCCATGTTGATGTTCGGCGGCTACAAAGAAATCAGTTTCTGGGGCATTCGCGAGGGCGCCGCGCGAGCGCAGTACGGACATCTGCAGATCTACGCGCCGGGATATTCATCCGACGATTCCCAGCGGCCACTGGCGCGCGGCCTCCGTCACATCGAAGGTTTGCGCCGGGAGATCGAGCGCGATCCGCGCGTCGAAATGACAGCGGAGCAAATTTCGCTGATGGGCCTGGTGAGCAACGGAGACAAATCGGAGGCGTTTCTCGCGACGGCGGTGGAACCGTCGCGCGATCGGAAAATGCCCGCGCAAAAGATCATCTCCGGCGCTTACCTTTCCGATTCCGCGCGGGACAGCATCATCATCGGCGACTTACTCGCGAAATCCATGCGCGCTCGAGTGGGGGACACACTGACTCTGATGGCGACCACCGCGAACGGAAGTCTGAACGCGCTCGACGTTCAGGTGGCCGGCATCTTTTCCACCGGGACGAAGGAATATGACGAGCGCGCGATCAAGCTTCCGCTCACTGCCGCTCAGCGGCTGCTGCAGACGGACAAGGTGGAAAAACTGCTGGTCATTCTGCGCGAAACCAGCGCTACGGACGCGGTGAAAAACGACCTTGCGTCAAGGTTTGCCCGCAATGGCCCGCGGTACGAGATTCGCACGTGGATGGACCTTGCCGGTTTCTATCGCCAGGTGGTCATGCTCTATAACGGCATCTTCGGTTTCCTCGGCGCCGTAATCTCAGTGATCGTAATCCTGAGCGTCGCCAACACGGTGATGATGAGCGCCTTTGAGCGCACAAGAGAGATCGGAACCCTGATGGCGATCGGCACCGATCGCTGGATGATCCGCCGGATCTTTCTGCTCGAGGGCTTTTTTGTAGGCATCATGGGAGGGCTGGCCGGACTTGCGCTGGGAGGCGGCATGGCCCTGCTGATCAACCACGTTCACATCGAGCTTCCTCCTCCGCCCGGCTACACGAGTGGCTACCGACTGCAGATCATGCTGAATTCTTCGATTGTGATTACGGCGTTTCTGCTCGCCACCTGCACCGCGACTTTATCTTCACTGGCTCCCGCGTGGAAAGCCTCGCGCCTTCGTATCGTGGAAGCTCTCGGCCACAACTAACACACAACTAAAGGACGACTTATGAAAACCATCGCGCTATTCGTGTGCGCGCTCGCGCCCATGGCGGCTGCAACTCTTCCGGCCATCGAACCAGACGCCGGGGCCGCCATTCTGAGGCATGTGGATGCGCTTCGCAACCCGCTGACCAACTTCACCATGGACCTGGAACTGACGAACTATCACAAGAACCAGCCGGAAGTCTGGCGCTTGCGCGTGCACGGTCAGGGGAAGGACAAGAGCCTGGTGGAGTTCCTTGCGCCGGCCACGGAGCAGGGCAAGTATCTGCTGATGCTCCGGGATGGGATGTGGGTCTATGTTCCGGATGCCAGCAAGCCGATCCGCATTTCGCCTTTACAACGGCTGATGGGCGAAGCTTCGAACGGCGACGTGGCTCGCACGAACTACAGCACGGATTACACCGTTGAATCCATCGCTCACGAAGAGGACGACGGAAAGCCCGTCAATGTACTGGAACTGAAAGCCAGAGACGCCGATCTTTCCTATAGCCGCATCCGGCTGTGGGTTTCGCAGGATGGCGACGTTCCTCTGAAGGCCGACTATTACGTCAGTTCGGGAAAGCTGCTCAAGCGCGTTTTCTTTCGTGAACTGGGATCGCTCGGAGGATTGCGCCTCGTGACGAAAGTGGAGATCCTGGACGTGGTCCGGGCCGATCAGCGCACCGTGATGTCCTACTCCAAACTCCATGCCGAGCAACTGCAAGAGAAGATGTTCCAGCCCGGCTATCTCGGGAAGTGGTGATGTGGCGTATTGCGGCGGCGCTGGGTCTGGCATGTGTTTTTTCGGCATCGGCGCAGGAGATTCGCGTCTTTGGGCAGGCAGACAGCGAGGCCGATATCACGCCCGCCAATGGGGCGAGCCCGCTGAATCCGGGCAATGTCCTGAATGTGCCTCTTTTCGCGGACGTCTCGGATCTGACGCTGTTTGGCGATGTTACCGCGAATGACAAGCGATGGAAGATCAAACTCAAGTTGCACGCCTCGAGTGACTGGACTTAGGAATCCACATATAAGTTCGATGTGAGCGAGCTGAGCTTCCGGTATTCGGTTACTTCGTGGCTGGACGTCCATATCGGCCGTGAAATCGAACGCTGGGGCGCGGGCTACGCATGGAACCCGACCGGCGTAGTGAATCCTCCCAAGAATCCCGTGGACCCAAACGATCGCCGCGGTCTTTACCGCGGCACGGATGTGGCCGGCGCGGACATCTTCTTCAAAGGCTGGGACGTCACGCTTCTCGCCAATCCCCAGATCTCATGGGCAGGCAGAGACGGCCGCCATTTGCTCGCGACCGGCTGGGCCGCTCGTGCTTACCGTTTGATCAAAGGAACGGACGTCGCGATTACCGCAAGCGGCGGCAGCGGACTCCCGAACAGCGAAGGCCTCAGTCTCGCGAAGGTATTCGGCAATGCCCTCGAACTGCACGGTGAAGCGGCTTATATCTCGGACACGGTTCGTTACCTCCCGCGCTCGGATGGCCTTGTGCCGGTGCGAATCCCTCATTCGGAGATCCTGCTGGGGGGGCAGTACACATTCCCGAACCACGTCAATCTGGTCGTCGAGTATTACCATGCGGGCCAGGGCTTCACCGGCCGCGAGTGGAGCGATTACGAAACATTCGCCGGCTCCGCCCGGCAGGCTTTTGCGGCAGGGAATCCGCAGCCGCTCGAACTGGCGAATGCTCAGTTCACGCCGCTCAATATGAGCAGGAACTACAGTTTCGTCCGCATACTGTGGCCGATCCGGCTGAATCATCTGGAACTCGAGACAATCGCCGTCACCTCTCTGCGCGATGGATCTTCCGTGGTGCAGCCGACGCTGACCAGACGGATTGGCTCGAACTGGCAGGTCTACGCGCTCTACAGCCGCTTTTTTGGCGGCAGCGCGACGGAATTTGGAAACGTTCAGATCAGGAGCAGCACAGATATAGGGATTCGATACAGCTTTTCACTGGAAGGAAGGACGGCGCACAGCAAGTGAGGCAACAGAAGCAGAGCGTGGAGCCAATCGCAATCATCGGCATCGGGTGCCGTTTCGCGGACGCGACGAACCCGGAATCATTCTTCGAACTATTACTAAACGGCGTGGACGCCACCTGCGATGTTCCGGAGGATCGCTGGAACGCGCTGTCGTTCCATAGCCCGGACCGACGTATCCCCGGGAAGCTCTCGACGACCCGTGGCGGGTTCCTGCCGCGCGTTGACGGCTTCGATGCGCAATTTTTCGGCATCTCTCCGCGTGAAGCGGCTTACATGGACCCGCAGCAGCGCCTGATGCTCGAAGTCTCCTGGGAGGCGATGGAAGACGCGGGGCTGGTACCGGATCGACTCGCAGGCGCGGATGTCGGCGTGTTCGCGGGCGCATTCACGCTCGATTACAAAGCCATCCAGCTCGGCCGTTTGAATCGCCATCTGATCGACGCACATACGGCCACAGGCGCGATGATGACGATGATTTCCAACCGGATCTCGTACGTATTCGACTTCCGCGGACCGAGTATGTCCATCGATACCGCGTGTTCGTCGTCCCTGGTGGCGGTGCATCTGGCGTGTCGGAGCCTTCGCGACGGCGAATGTTCGATCGCGCTTGCCGGAGGCGTGAACGTGATGGCGGCGCCAGAGTACACCATCGCCGAATCGAAGGGCGGCTTCCTCGCGCCGGATGGCCGGAGCAAACCATTCAGCGCTTCGGCAAACGGATATGGCCGGGCTGAAGGCGCGGGCGTTGTCGTGCTGAAGCCGCTTTCCGCCGCCCAAGCCGACGGCGATTCCATCTATGCGGTGATTCGCGGCAGCGCGATCAATCAGGATGGCCACACAAACGGCATTACGGTCCCCAGCGGCCAGGCGCAGCAGCGGCTCATCGAAGAAGCGTGCCGGCGCTCCGGCGTCTCCGCGGGACAGATTCAATACGTTGAAGCGCACGGCACCGGCACTCCCGTGGGTGACCCGATCGAGGTCAATGCGCTGGCCGCGGCCCTTGGCAAGGAGAGGCCCGCGGGCAATCGCTGCATCATCGGATCACTCAAAGGCAATATCGGCCACGCGGAAGCAGCGGCGGGCGTGGCGGGCCTGATCAAGACGGCTCTGTGCCTGAAGCATCGCCGCATCCCGCCAAATCTGCATTTCGATCACCCGAACCCGGCGATCCCTTTCGATCGGCTTCCCCTTCGGGTCCTGAAACAGGCCGAAGCGTGGCCGGAGGGCCCTTCGAACGCGCTCGCCGGAGTGAATTCATTCGGCTTCGGAGGCTCCAATGCGCACGTGATCCTGCAGGGAGTTTCTCCGGACGATCCTGACGTTCGAGCGGAAGCGATCAATGCGCCGTTCGACACCGAAGCGACAGACAGGGCGGTAGTGTTCCCGCTTTCGGCGCGAAGCAGGGAGGCGCTGGACGCGTTCGCGGGATCTCT
>DAIDJK010000253.1 GCA_027450225.1 Bryobacterales bacterium
TGCCATGGATCTGACCACTCGCGCCGGATTTATGTTCCCGAAGAACACTCCGATGATAGATTCAGGCAACGCATGGACCTATCGTCCGGCGCCTCTGATCGCGGCTTCTCCGAACGCGTTTCTCGCGTCCCGCTAGCTCGCGCATCCACTTGTCACGCTGGCGGAGTTGGAATCGCAGGATTCCGGCTCCGCCATGCCGTCATTTCGCCGGTGTCTGCTGTTTTGCCTGAAGCTGTCTGAAAATCTCGAATGCGCGCTTCGCCTGTTCGGTTTCGCCCCGCTGTTGCAGTTCCCGACCCACAGCGAACCATGCGACGTCCAGTTTCGGATCGTCCACCACAGCTTCCTTGAATTCGGCAAACGCCGCGTCCGCCTGCCCCTGCTTTCGACGAAGTTCCCCAAGCTGGAAATGAACAAGCGCTGACCGCGGATTGTACTGAAGCGCTTCGAGCAAGAGCTTCTCGGCATCATTCAGCTCATCATGGCTCAACAGGAAAACGGCCATCCGCAGAGGTGGCCATTCCGTTCGCTGCCCTGTCTTACGGTTGGCTGCAACGCCTGATTCGTAGGCCTTGCGGGCTTCATCCGGGTGTCCTGTACTCTCGTACAGCTCGGCCAGGTCGTCCCAGGCGCGGACCAGGTTGGGGTCGAGCCGCAGAGCTTCACGGTAGTGACGTTCCGCATCTGCCGGCCGCAGCAGTGGACGTTCAACGCGGGCAAGCAGATAGGCATAACGGGCATCTTTGGGAGAGGCGATCGCCAGTTCCGCCAGACGCGCGCGCGCCTGCTCGAGCTTTCCTGAAAATTCGTACGCCAGTGCGAGCGTCAGTTGATCGCTCTCCGCCAGCGGCTTCAGGCGGTTGGTCTGCTCAAGCGCCTCCACAGCGTCAACGGGTTGATGCTCCAGAAAGGCGATCCTGCCCTTCATTGCCAGGAGTTGCCATGAATCGGGGTGCTCCGCAATTGCCGCATCCAGCGTCTTTTTCTCGGCGCTGTAATTGTGCGCCCGAACCGCCGCATCGAGTGCTGTCCTCTGGTCCGTCGTCAAAGGCGCATTCTCCGCGCCAATATCGAGCTGATGGCGAACGCCATTTTGATCGGAAGGAAGCGCCTGCGCCGCCGGGGCCGTCTGCCCGGTCGCGGGAACCGCCAGCAGCGCGGTGGCCGCAACGATTCCGGGGATTTTGTTCATTGTCCTTCCACGATTCGCACCAACTGGTTGCTCCGGATCTTGTTCGCGACCGTCTGCCGCGCTCCGGACGGCCAGTCGACTTCCACACGTTCCACTGAATCGGCATCGCCCAGCCCGAAATACAGCGGCAGCGAACTCTGGGAGAGGTAGCCGGATTTCCCGTCGTTGAACCTCATCAGCGTCCGTCCGCCGGCTGTCACCCGCACAGTGGCGCCCAGGCCATCGCGATTCGATTTCGTTCCCGTCAGCGCCACCTTCAGCCAGTTGATCTTCTTCCGTTGCGCCAGATCGCTTACCAGAAACTGTGGAACCGCGTTGAACTCGTTGGTAACGATATCCAGGTCCCCGTCGTTGTCCAGATCGAAAATCGCCGCCGACCTTGTGCCCGCCGCCGAGATCACCGTGATCACCCCCGAATGCCCTTTGCACGGTTCCGTCAGGTACGCCGCGGCGTCTTTGGCAAGCTTCGAGCAGTCGAGATCGAACCACGGCTTCCACATCCGGTCGGCGCGCCGCGGTTCCACGTTCAGAAGAAATTCGGAATCGAGAAACCTGCGGCCGCGGTTGTTCAGAAGCACCGAGTTGATGCCGTACCGGAAGGGGAAATTCATCGAAGACGCGATGAATATGTCGTCCCAGCCGTCCGCGTTCAGGTCTCCCACGCTCGGACCCCATGGCCAGTACGTCTCGGCGCCCATCGCGTCCGAGACTTCCTCGAAGTGCGGCGAAGCCAGATTGTGATACAACGAATTTCCAAAGACGAAACTCGAAGCCGGTCCCATCAGAAAATCGTCGGCCGGCGGTTTCGGAGCCTTCTTTTTCTCGTCCTCCGGGTTCGCGTTCTCCCACATGTCGGAGTGCATGTCCGTTACGAACAGATCCAGCCTGCCATCGTTGTCGTAATCGAAGAACTTGACTCCCATCGCGCCCCAGGAGGTTCGGGGAAAATACGTCTTCGTCGCTTCGGAAAACACTCCACCATGGTTCTCGTAGAAGTGGTTCGCCCCCATCATGTTCAGCACGTACACTTCGGGCCACCCATCGCCGTTCAGGTCGGTAAACGTCGCATCGCCCGCCCATCCGACCGGCCGCAGACCGCTTTTCGACGTGACGTTCTCGAATTGGTTGTGCCCCAGATTGTGGTAAAGCACCGGAAATTCGTAGCGTTCCGGGAACATGTGCCCGGAGAACGCATCCGGCAACGCGACATATTCTCCCTGCGGCCCCTTCGTGTCACCGGTGTACCGCCCGACGTTGCACACCAGCAGATCGAGCAGGCCGTCGCGATCGTAATCGAAGAACACTGCGCCCGAGGAATGGCCGCCCGCTCCCACTCCGGCCGATGCCGTGATGTCCCGGAAATGGCCGTGCCCGTCGTTTTCGAACAGAATATTGCCGCCCCGCACGGTGGTTACGAACAGATCCGGATCTCCGTCATTGTCGATATCGGCAAACGATGCCGCCACGCTGATCCGCCCGGCAACCCCCACTCCAGCTTCGGCCGTGATATTCCTGAATTTCCCGTTCCCCAGGTTCTTCCACAGCTGATTGCCGCCCACCTGGCTTAAAAAATAGATGTCGTAAAGCCCGTCGCCATCCACATCCGCTACGGTGATTCCATTGCCGTGGTCGTAATGGGCCTTTTGATAGTTCTTGCCCGCGTCATCCACGATTCGGCCCTCGAACGTGATTCCGCTGTCGGCCAGCTTGTCTTCGAACCGGAACTGGTAATAGACCTTGAATTGGTCCACCGTCTGAAGCTGTTGCTGTTTTCGCTTCGTGAGCCACGCTGTCGGGTCGTCGGCCGGATATCGAACCTCAGGCGGTTTGGATGCTGCCGCCACTATCCAGTGGGCCACGAGCGCCAGCCCGCCCGCCGCCGTCATTCGCCAGACCACTCTGCCCAGGCGCCGTCCGCTCATTTCGTCGACCCTCCGCTGTTCTGTTTCAAGTGGTCGTAAGCGGCCTGCTGCGCGGCTGCTTCCGCCGTCTTCCCCTGCGCGCGATAGATCTTCGCCAGTTGCTCGTGCGCCGCCGCGGCCATATCGCCCTGCTTTTCGATCGACAGCAGCGCGAGCAGTTCGCTTTCGGCCCGCGCCGGATCATGGGCGGCGAGAGCGGCCTTCGCGATCGCCGCAAGAATCTCCGGATTGTTCGGCTTCAGCCGGTCGGCTCGGGCAAGCTCGTCGAGCGCCATCCCGGTTCTCCCGAACTCGAGCAGAACCACCCCATGCCGATACGCCACATCGGCCGAAGCCGGACGCAAAGTGGCCTCCGCCGCGAACTCCACCAGAGCCGGGCTCCACTTGCCTTCCGAGAGCAGCACATTGCCCAGCGCGATATGCACGCCGGAAGTGTACGGGCGAAGCTGCAGCGCCTGTTCGAATTCTTTTTCCGCGTCGCCCCAGCGCTGCGCCGCCGCATCCCGCTCGGCTGCGATCTGATAAGCCCGGGCCGACCCCGGAGCCCGCTGCAAAACCGCGTCGAAAGCCTGTTTCGACGTGTTCTCCGCAGCGCCCTCGAACGCCGTCAGCAGCGCCGGATTCAACGGGTCCGCCGCCACAGCTGCTTCCAGCGCCGCCACGTCCCGCGCGTCCGGCGCTGCATCGCGTTGTTTTGCCGGCCCGATCTTCCGCAGCGTCATCGCCGTCTGCTGCGCGGCCAGCATATTGGCGCGGCCGAAATAGTAAAGCAGGTCCGGATCGCCCGGCTGCTGCTTGAGAGCCGCATCGAGCGCGACAATGGCGCTCCCCAGTCGACCCGCCTCAAGAAGCGCGAGCCCGGCAAGCGCTGGATTCCGCGTTTGCTCCAGATGGGGGATCGCGCCGTCCGCGTCTCCCTGCACCAGCAGCGCCACGCCCAGCGCCTGGTGTGTCGCCATCAGCTTTGGGTTCAGCTCGAGCGCATGCCGGAGCTCTGGAATCGCCTTGCCGAAGTCGCCCTTTTCGAAATATGCATCGCCCAGATTCGCGTACCCGGACGCGGACTTCGGCTGCAGTTCCACCACCTTCTGGAACTCGCGGACCGCGTCGTCCAGCCGATGCTCTTTCAGTGCGGCGTCTCCCGCCTGGGCATGCTCAATTACCTCGGGAGTAAGAGTCTGCAGAAAGACGAGACTTAGGGCGAGGATAAGCAGCATGGAGTTCGCTTATAAAACGCTGGCGCAGCGTGGAGCCCGGTTATTGCAGATTATAGCGGCGAATAAGGGCGTTCCGATACAATCCCGGCCCAGTCTGGTACTGATTCATGGCGCGCCCGAACTGGACGGGCTAATTCTTCAACTCAGCGCGCATTTGCTCGAGTGCCTCTTCGAGCCGCTGATCGGAGGGGTTCAATTCGTGTGCGCGTTCGAGAACAGGGAGCGCGGCGCGGTCATTTCCCAGCGCGTGCAAAGTCGCCGCCAGCAGGTTCAGCGTATCGAAATACCGCGGGTTCAGCGCTTCCGCCTTTTGCAGGGCCGTTAAGGCCTCCTGATACTGCCTGGTCCAGAACAGACTCACCCCCAGGCTCTGCCACGCGTCGAACGAGGTCGGATCGAGCGCCGCCGCCTGCCGCAGCGGACCGATGGCATCGTCGAAAGCGTGCGCCCCCGAATATAGCTGTCCCAGCATCAGCATGCGGCGCGCATCCTTCGGATCT
>DAIDJK010000254.1 GCA_027450225.1 Bryobacterales bacterium
ACGTGCGGCAGGATTCGCCGGGCTCGTCGCCGGGGCCGGAACTCTACATGCCCATCGAACAGCACCCGTATTACGGCAATGAACTGCAGGTGATTCTGCGCACCGCGGTTCCGCCGCCGAATCTCACCGGCGCCGCGCGCGCCATCTCGAACCGGCTCAATCCCGATATGGCCGTGAAATTCACGACGATCGCGGGGATGATTTCGAATTCGATTGCGGCTCCGCGCTTCCGCAGCTTCCTCGGCCTTACGTTCGCGCTGCTTGCGCTGGCCATGGCAGCGGCGGGGATTTTCGGCGTGCTCAGTTACGTAGTGAACCAGCGGACGGCTGAACTGGGATTGCGGATGGCGCTGGGCGCGAGCGCCCGCTCGGTTGTGCGGATGGTGCTCTCGCGGGCCATGCGGCTGGCCCTGGCGGGAATCGCGATCGGCTGCAGTCTGGCGCTTGCGCTTTCGCGCGTGGTGGCTGCGATGCTGTTCGGGCTGGCGGCTTCGGATGCGGAAACTTATGCGATGGTGGCTGGCTGCGTGGCCGCGATCACGCTGCTGGCGGCCCTTGGTCCGGCGTGGCGGGCGTCGCGCATCGATCCGATGAAGGCGCTCCGGCAGGAATGAAGGTCAGAACGGAAACTCGCTGGGCTGCGCGGCGGCCGGCGCGAGAGCGGGCCGGGCCAGAAAACGATAGGGATTCACCGGCGTGGAATGGATTCGCACTTCATAGTGCAGGTGCGGTCCGGTGGAGCGTCCCGTAGTGCCGACCTGGCCGACGACTCCGCCACGCCGCACTTCCTGGCCGTCGATCACATCCACGCGCGAGAGATGCCCGTAGAGGGTCTGATAACCATTGCCATGATCGAGGATCACGCATCGGCCATAGCCCGCGTTCCAGCCCGCATGCACCACGATTCCGTCCGCGGCCGCCTTCACCGAAGTGCCCTGGGGGGCTGAAATGTCGATGCCGGTGTGGGTGGCGCCTTCACCCGTGAACGGATCGCTGCGATGCCCGAAGCC
Source organism: Bryobacterales bacterium (assembly GCA_027450225.1). GTDB lineage: Bacteria > Acidobacteriota > Terriglobia > Bryobacterales > Bryobacteraceae > BOG-234. Next base: position 1,011 of record DAIDJK010000254.1, read on the forward strand.
ATCCATCAGGCGCCCGGTAACCGGCCAGATGGAGGGAATCACATTGACGTCGGCGCGCGCGAAGATACTGCGGGCGCGGGGCGCCACGCTCGCGCCGCGAAGCAGGTCGTATTCGGCGAGACTCTCCCGGACCGTAGGCACCAGGGGGGCTTCTTCAACCAGATCGGGCGAACCGGCAAGCTGCCGCTTCAGACCATAAGCGGTGGAGACTTCGTCGGCCAGCATCTGCAGGCTGGCCAGTTGCTCGTTGGTCTGCCGGACTTTCTTCTGCAGGCTGTCGTAGCGGGCGCGAAGAAGATCGGCTTCATGCTGCAGCGAGTTGTAGTTCGAGACTTTCCACAGCATCCGCGCATAGCTGCCGGCTACCCCGAAAAGCGCGAGGAAAAGCAGCAGAACGGTAATGCCCGCGCCGTAGACGATGCGGTGAGAAATGTGGACGCGCTGCAATCGTCCGTGCAAAGAGTGCGCAAGAACGACGATGAAATAATCCTGCTTCAATGTTCTCCTCCCGGCGGCGCGTGAGGCACGAAAACGTTCGCGGCCACGACCGGGGCGATCGGATTATGGGTTGCTGAACGCTGGAACCGCGTTCGAACCCGGATTGGACGAAAGTGAGAGGTTAACATCTATTAAGGTTGCAAGTCAATACTTTTGGCTGCTACCATCCGGCTTGCCGAAACGCATCCCGGGGACTTTCTTCGCCCGCAACCTGGTGGAGCGAAGGACCCTTATTTTTCAACTGGTTAAGCGAGACTTCCAGCAGCGCTACGTGGGCTCGGCGGCGGGCTGGATGTGGGGCGTGATTCATCCGCTGGTCCTGCTGGCCAGCTACACGTTTATCTTCACGGTGTGCATGCACCAGAAGCTGGGGCCTGGCGAGGTAACGCAGAATTATCCGCTCTGGCTGTTTGCCGGGATGCTGCCGTGGCTGCTGTTCAGCGAAACCGTGCAGCGTTCATCGGGGTCGCTGGTGGAGCAGGCGAACCTGATCACGAAGACCGTGTTTCCGGCGGAGATCGTGCCGGTGGCGATTTTTCTTTCGTCGCTGATGAGCCACCTTCTGGCGCTGGGACTGGTGGTGGCGGCGGTGGGCGCGTGGCTGCATCAGTTCAGTCCGGTGATCCTGCTGATGCCGGCGGTGATGCTGGTGACGGGACTTTTCGCAGTCGGCGTGGGCTGGATTACGTCGTCACTGCAGGTCTATCTGCGGGACACCGCGCAGGTGGTGATGGTGGCGCTGACGTTCTGGTTCTGGCTGACGCCGATCTTCATCCCGGACGCGAAATATCCCGAGCGGTTCCACTTCCTGCTGACTCTGAATCCGCTGGCTTATGTGGTGCGGGACTACCGGCTGATGTTGCTGGCCAATGCGCCGCCGCCTCTGAGGGACATCGCGGCGGCGGCGGCCTTCGGCGTTGCGGCATTCGTCGCGGGCGGACTTTTCTTCCGGCATCTGAAGCGCGGGTTCGCCGACGTGTTGTAGTTCTCAGCGGAAGCGGATCCTGCAGGCGCCGTTGCTCTGCAGCTGCAGCGCGCCGCCGTACCGGGTGTTGGGCGTCACCTCCGTGAAGTCGCCGGGTCCGCTCGAAATCGAGGTGGACCCGTCCGTGATGATGACCGGCGAATCAGATGGCATCGATGGGTCGCCGTATTCGGTCATCGTCATCCCGGAAACGGATGCGAAGCTCTGATACGGCCCTGTAATTGGTGGTTTCTCCTTTCACTGTGATCGAGACCTGAGTGGCGGCGATGGGATGCGCGCCGTGGAGCAGCGCCATATCGTCAGCCACGAAAGTCAGGGGCTCGGAGGCCGAGATTTCGATGGTGTTCGCGTGTTTCCGGCTTTGCGAGATGGTGGCGAGCGGTTTGGCCTCCCCGTCGAGCAGTGTGACTGTCCAGACAGAATCCCCGGGCGGTTTGATGGCCGGCTGGCCGAAGAATTTGAACGCTGTGGCGGGACCGGTTTTGGTGATCGAATACTGGGTCCCGTGGCGTCCGGGCTTGTTGAAATCGCCTCGCGAGGTATAGATTTCGATCGATCCGTCGGTGATGATGACCGGTGAGTCGGATGGCATGGATGTTCTCTCGCTCGTCTATCGGAACCGGATATGACAGTCTGACTGGAAGGTCCTTGCCGGACCGCCATTCACCGACACGGAGATGCTTTGGACGTGATCGGTGTTGATCGCGCCGGCCATATGGTCGTCCCGGAAGGAAAGGTCGCTGATGGAACTCACGACTACGGCCGGTTCCGAACCCGTCCCAGGCCGGATGGTGGCTACCGGTCCACTGGCGCCGTTCACGGTAACGCTCCAGCTGTCGGTTGGCGCGAGCGAGATCTTCGTTCCGAAGAATTTTATGGACGCGGCGGTGCGCTTCTTCCTGATGTGGTACGTCTTCGAGGTGGCGGCGGGGGCGTCGAAATCGTCTTTCGCCGAATAGATTTCGAGCGATCCGTCTGTGATGATGACCGGTGAGTCCGATGGCATTGTGATCTCCGTAGTAGTTATGCGGCGCGGAATTTATCTCGCGCCGGCGCCCGCACTCTTCCACTCGGAAGCGATGTCCGGGCGCGCGAGAAAAGTTGCTGAATCCGGTTCGCCCCATTGCTCGCGCAACCTGCTGACGGCCGCGGCGAGGAGCTGCTCATGCGCGAGCGACGGCTGGCCCAGCGCGCGGTCGATTCCGACGCCGAGCGCGGCCACCCGGAAGGCGAATTCGGGATGCGCGGAATCGGCGGCTTCGATTTTCGCCAGCCTCGCTGCGGCATCCCGGGGCTTGCGCAGCGCCAGAAGGGCGCGCGCGGAACAAAATTCGTTGCGGGCGGTTTCCTGCTTGCCGGACGCCTTTGCGCCATCGCACAAAGCGAGGGCCTGGTTGCCGCGCCCAAGGCCGATCAGAGCGAGACCGCGTTCCGCGGTGTGGGCCGAATAAGGATCGGCTCCGAACTCGGCGAGCGCGCGGCTGAAATTCAGGCTGTAAAGATCGATCTGGCCGCGCACGGCGCTCATGGTGGAGCGGTTCACCGGCGTCAGGTTCGCGGCCTGAAGACGATCCAGCGTGGCCCGGGCCGCCGTGAGATCCCCGAGCGCCGCCTGCGACATTGCCACGGAAATCAGGTATGGCGACGGGTCTATATTGGGCGGAAGTTTCCGCACGATACCCTCATATCTGGCGAGAGCGGCGGGATAATTCTGCTGTTCGTAAAGGATGCTGGCGGCGCTCTCTTCGAGTTGCTGGCGTTCGATGGGGCCTGCCCCGGCGAGATCCGGATCGCTCAGAACAGCCATCGCCTCCGTGTCTTTTTCCTGGTTGCGGAGTGCGCGGGTGAGCACCACGGCCGCCTGGGCGGCTTCCTTCGTAGCGTGGGCGGATTTGAAGAAGACCAGGGCCGCGCGCGCGTCGGCTTCGGCGTCCGAATTCCGATGCATGCGCTGCAGCATGTCGCTGCGCGCGATTTCCACCTGCGCGACCAGCCGCGCCGAACCTTCATCCCGGCCGCGGGAGAGCGCGCGGGTGAATTCGCGTTCGGCATCGTCGTAGCGTTCGAGCAGACCGTCCACTTGGGCG